>JAWXAU010000018.1 GCA_034439655.1 Bacteroidota bacterium
AAGCTTAACAACAGACCAAGAAAAAAATTAAAATATTTATCACCAAATGAATTTTATTTATCTAAATTTGCAAAACAAAAGTTGCATTTGTAACTTGAATACAGCAACCAATTATTACTTGTTCAGGTGAACGATAATAAGTCTAGTCAAGCATATAAAATTAAACTATAGAATAAGCCCTGCCTCTTTTCTCAAAAATTCTTGTGTTCCTGCATAGCCAATAAACTTATCGGGGATTGCAATACGCTTAAGTTTGGGCATATTTGGTATAGATTGCTTATTATATAAATCATTTAAACATTCCAAAACTGCAGAACCAAATCCACAATTGCTCTGATGCTCTTCGAGGCTTATCCAATTTGTATATTTTTGGGCGGCATCGGCTATAAATACACTGTCGATAGGCTTTACAAAAGGGAAACTAGCTATCCCTGCTGTAGGGTCATTTTGGATAACGTGTGCTATTGCATCTTTTAAGATAGAACCTGTAGCAATATATAAATTTCCTGAACCCTCTTTTATATATAAGGCTTCTCCAATACTTAGTTCAACTGCTTGTGTGTGCAAATTGGGTTCGCCAGCTTTGCCCAAACGTATAAAACCAGGACCTCGATGATTACAAAATAAGGTAGTAATTGCCTTTGCTTCATGCGGGTCGGCGGGGGCTGTTACGAGCATATTGGGCAATACCCTCATAATGCCAAAATCTTCAGTAGCATGGTGTGAAGTGCCCAATGGGCCATAAGCGTAACCGCCACCTACCGATACAATTTTTACACTCAGGTTATGATAACACACATCGTAACGTATTTGCTCGTAAGCCCGCATTGTGGGGAAATTCCCGATAGAATAGGTAAATACATTATAACCCTCCATAGCCAAACCTGCTGCTATGCCCGTCATGTTTTGTTCGGCAACACCGGCGTTTAAAAAACGGTCGGGAAACTCAGCTACAAAAGGTTCTACTACAGAAAATCCCAAATCGCCCACCACCAAAAATAGTTCTTTGTTTTGGCGAGCTTCTACTATTAATTGGTTAATAAATGCTGTTCTCATATATACTTATTTTTCCGATTCTATTTGTTTGAGTCCATCTTCCAATTGCTGTTTGTCGGGTGATTTATAGTGCCACAACAATTCGTCTTCCATAAAATCTACACCTTTTCCTTTAATGGTATTGGCTATAATAACAGAAGGTCTATCTTTTATATTTTTTGCAGAAATAAAAGCTCCTTCTATTTGTTCAAAATTATGACCATCAATTTCAAAAACTTCCCACCTAAATGCTTTAAACTTGTCTGCAAGAGGATGTAATTCCATTACTTCGGCTACCGTGCCCAAGCTTTGAATTTTATTATAATCAACAATTAGTGTGAGGTTGTCTAAATTATATTGTGGAGCAAATAATATAGCTTCCCAATTAGAACCTTCATTCAGTTCACCATCACTTACCATCACATAAGTTTGCCATGTTTCCGATTTTCTTTTTGCAGCTAAGGCGAGTCCGCATCCCACAGGGAGAGCGTGACCCAAGCTTCCTGTAGAAAGTTCTATACCTATAATTTTGTGATTGATATGTGAAGTAAAATAACTGCCGTTTTCAGTATATTGATATAACTCTTCAATTGTAAAAAATCCTTTTAAGGCAAGAGTTGAATAAAGTGTAGAACAAGCATGGCCTTTTGATAGTAAAAACCGGTCTCTGTTTTCTTCGTTCGGATTTGCAGGATTACTATTAAGAATTTTATTATATAATACTGTTAGTAATTCAACCATTGAAAAAGCCCCGCCAATATGAGAAGCCTTCTTTTGAAACACTAGATTTAGTGCAGTTTTTCTAACATCGGATGCAAATTTTTTCAAATCCATTACGTTAATTTTTGAATTATATCAGAATGATTTTCGGAATGTAAAAATATAAAGTTTGTTTCTACAGTCTCTTCGGTTACTTTTTTTGTTCTTTGCAAAAAAGAACCATGTATAGTATAACAACTATATCCTTTAGTGGTCAACAAATTTATAATATCATTTGGATGATAGTTAAACTTAGCAGACCATTTGCGAAGCATTTCTAAAAAAAAAGCGGGCTTGTGTTTTTCAATAGTTTGAATTCCTCCTTTTAAAGCTAATAACTCCGCACCCTCGATATCAATTTTAATAAAGTGAGGTATAATACTTAGTTTGTCTATTTCAGAATCTAAAGTACTAACTGTGCACACAATTTTTTGCATATTTTCATCTCCCGAAACATTGGCAAGACTTGCATTTACAGATAGTTGAGGGTTGAAGTAAAAATCAAATGTGCCACTGTTTGCTGATAATCCAATATTAATTGTTGTTATATTCTTACAATTGTTTAATACTATATTTTTGTTTAATTGCTCAAATGTATGTGGAATAGGCTCAAAACTATAGATATGGTTTTCAGAAAAATTTGCAGCCATCTGCAAAGCATACCAACCATAGTTTGCCCCTATATCTATAATATTCCACTCAGGTTTGATAATCCTAAACTGCATTTCTAATTCTTCCCTTTCATATTCTCCAAAGTTTAATGAATCAAGTGGAGCTAATCTTTTATCTCCAATACTGCAAATAAATTTTATGCCTGTATGTTTATATATGAAAACAATATTTTTAGCATCTATTTCTATTCTTTCTATTTCACTATTTTTAAGCAAAGGTTGGTACTCGAATAATATATTATGAACAACATACATTTGTTCTATATATTCATGTTTAGAAATTTCAGTGTTTTTAAACTTGCTATGTATTTCCTTTATCATATTGTATAACTTAATACCGTTCTTTTGAATCCCGTTTCAATTATGGTGGTTGGGTTCCACCCCAAATCGCATAGTTTTGTAGAGTTGGGAATATTTATATTTACTAAACTTTTAATATAGTTTTGGTTACTAACTTCTTTTTTAATTAGTTTTATCTTTTTTTCCGGGAAAAGATTAACTAATTTTTGAGCTAATTCAATAATGGAAGAACGACCATTTATATTCCCCAGGTTATATGCTTGACCATTTTCACCTCTTAAGAGTATATATATAAAACCTAGCGTTGCATCTTTCAAGTAGCAGAAAGCCCTTACTGCAAGGCCATCACTTTTCATTTCTATATCTTTATTGTTTACTAAATCTGAAATAAAGTCTGCATATACCCGACCATCTTTTAAGTCCATACCTGGACCATAGGTGTGAAATGGTCTAACAATTTTTATAGGAACTCCATATTGATGCATCCATGAAACACATAAAGTTTCTCCAGCTCTTTTACCTTCACCATAGCATGCCCTCACGTTAGTTGGATCCATATATCCATAATCATTTTCTGCGATAGGTTCCCCCTCCATATTACTAACACCATATACTTCACTTGAACTAAAGTATAAGAAAGCTTCACATTTCTTCTGATGAGCAAGCTGTAATAAATTACTAGTTCCGATAATATTTGCGTTGATTGTTCCAACAGGGTCTACTCCATAAAACCTAGGACTGGCTTGACTTGCCGCATGAATTACAATATCAATACCTTGCTCTATTGAAATAGGTTGGTTTACATCGTGAATTAATAATTGGATATTCCTATCTTCGAGAAATTGCGAAAATTTGAGCTCAGCTCTTTCTTTATTTCTACATAATAAAACTAATTTAATATCGTAGTTTTTTAGTTTGTTCAGATATATAAATACATAAGATAAGTAAGCGGGTAAAAAGCCATTTGCTCCAGTAATTAATATGGTTTTACCTTTAAATTTTTCCCAAGGTAAATCCTCTTTAATAATGCTATCTATATCTTCTTGTATAATAGTTGATATCATGAAAAAATGGAATCAAATGTTTTAATTACATGTGCTATCATTTTATCTCCAATCATTGGAGTTACACCAATCCAAAATGTTTTGTATAAGACTATTTCACTATTTGATAACCTGCCTGACTCGCGATAAGTTACTCTCTCAAAATAAGGTTGTTTTCTAATATCACCAGCGAATAATAAGCGTGTATCTATTTTAGCTTCTGACAGTTTTTTAACAATCGTATTTCTGTCAATACCTGCGTTTTCTTTCAAGGTAATTAAAAAACCAAACCAAGAAGGATTACTATTGGGCGTAGGTTCAGGCAAAATAATTTTGTCCTGAAACTTTTTTAAACCATTATATAGTTTTGCATAGTTGTCTCTACGTTGTTCTACAAATTTTGGGAGTTTTTGAAGTTGTGCCAGTCCTAAAGCGGCTTGCATATCGGTAATTTTTAAATTATATCCAATACGAGAATATATATATTTATGATCGTAACCCCAAGGTAATCCCCCTAATTGCCATTCGAAACGTTTACCACAAGTATTGTCACAACCTGTTTCACACCAACAGTCTCTTCCCCAATCTCTAATAGATTCTAGTAAAGTAACCAGTTTGGTGTGATTGGTAAATACTGCTCCTCCTTCACCCATAGTAATATGATGTGCAGGATAAAAACTAAGTGTCGCTATATCACCAAAAGTGCCTACATGTTTGCCGTTAAATGTTGCACCTAATGCATCGCAACAATCTTCAATAATCCATAACTTATGTTTCTTTGCAATATGCTGTATAGATTCTATATTAAATGGATTGCCTAACGTATGTGCAACTATTATCGCTTTTGTTTTGGGAGTTATAGCTTCTTCTATTAATTCAACATTTATATTATAGGTAGGTATATCTATATCAACAAAAACAGGAATACAGCCAAATGATATGGCAGGATTTAAAGTAGTAGGAAATGAAACAGCAACTGATATTATTTCATCTCCTGGTTTTATTGCTCTTTCTCCCAGTTCTTCAGATGTTAGTGCGGCGAATGCCAATAGGTTAGCGGATGAACCAGAGTTAACCGTTATTACTTTTCTGCACCCAATATACTTTGCTAATTCTTTCTCGAATTCTTTGTTAAATCTTCCTGTTGTGAACCACCCATCAAGTGAAGAATCTATGATATATTTTAGTTCTTCCGCATCAAAAACCTTTCCACTGACTGGTACATTGTTGATACCAGGTTCAAAAGGTTTTTTTGAGAATTTTATATTATAATACGCTTCAGTAAGTTCGTGTATTTGATCCCTTATATTTTTGAGTTTTATCTCTTCCATCATATCAATTATTTACATACCCTTCCACCTGCTTTTTACACAGCTCGAAGGGGTTTTGGTGAGTATAGTTTTTTGTCCAATCTACTATCATATCTACTGTGGTGGAGATATTGAGCTTGGGTTGCCAGTTGAGTTTGTTTACGGATTTTGAAATATCTAGTTTTAGCAATCCTGCTTCGTGAAGTTTGTTTGGGTTTTCGGGAGTATGATAGTCGCCGCTACCCCAACTTGCTATTAATAATTTTATTAGTGCTTCAACGGGTAAGTTGTCCTGTGACCAAGGGCCAAAATTATAGGCTTCTGCAAATTCTGTTGGGTGAGTATATAGTTTTTGTCCCAATAATAAATAGCCGCCCAAGGGTTCTAATACATGCTGCCAAGGCCTTACGGCTTCGGGGTTTCGCACTTGTAGTGGTTCGTTATTCGCAAGTGCCTTTAGTAAATCTGGAACTATGCGATTCACTGCAAAGTCACCACCGCCTATTACATTTCCTGCACGTGCACTTGCTATAGCTTTATGATGTCTATTATAATGTTCGAGATTAAAAAAAGACCTTCTATATGATTGTATAATAATCTCACAAGCGGCTTTACTGGAGCTGTATGGATCGTGTCCGCCTAAATGATCTGTTTCCCGATAGGGATATATCCACTCGTTATTTTCATATACTTTGTCGGTAGTAATACATACAACTGCACAGGGTTTTTCTAGGAAACGAACGGCATCCAATAAGTGGACTGTACCCATTACATTGGTATCGAAAGTTTCTATTGGTTGCTCGTATGAGGCAAGTACCAAAGGCTGAGCTGCCAAATGAAAAATAAGATCTGGTTGAAAGTTTAGTATTTCTTGTTTGAAAAGTTCACGGTTACGGATATCACCTATATAGGAATCTATCTGTAAATCTTTTTCTATCAATTTATATAATGATGGATTTTCTGGTTCCAAGGCATATCCTTTTATTTGGGCACCCATCATCTTCAACCACACACATAGCCAAGAACCCTTGAAACCGGTATGACCAGTAACAAGTATTTTTTTGTTTTGATATATGTTTTTTAGTTCGTGCATTTTTTTGTATGTTATAACTTTTGGAAAGTTAATTTGGAATTACTCCCACAATTTCCATTCGGCTTGTTTATTTTCCCATAAATCGTTCAAATCGTTTTTGTCTTTTAGTGTATCCATTGGTCTCCAAAATCCTTGGTGTTTGAAAGCATTCAATTGACCTGTATTTGCTAAGGTTTCCAAAGGTGCTTTTTCCCAAATATCATAATCGTGGTTGAGTAATTTGAATATTTCGGGTTGGCAAACAAAGAAACCACCATTGATCCAAGTTCCACCCTCAGTTGGTTTTTCATGGAATTGAGAAACCGCACCGCTTGGTTCTATATCAATCACCCCAAATCGACCAACTGGTTGAACCGTGGTAAGTGTGCAATGTTTGCCACTATTTTTATGTGATTCGATAAGGGCGGGAATATCAATATTGCCAACGCCATCGCCATAGGTGAGCAAGAAAGGTCTATTATCGAGATAAGGCTCCACACGTTTAATGCGGCCTCCCGTCAAGGTGTCATTACCCGTATCAACGATTGTTACTTTCCATGGGTCAATTTCACTTTTATGATATTCGATGGCATTGTTTTTTAAGTCGACTGTAATGCTTGTATTATGCAATACATAATTGGCAAAATATTCTTTGATGAAATAATTTTTGTAGCCGGCACATATCACAAAATCGTTGAACCCAAAATGACTATATATTTTCATGATATGCCACAAGATAGGTTTGCCGCCTATTTCTACCATGGGTTTGGGCCTCATTCCGGTTTCTTCGCTGAGGCGTGTTCCAAGTCCGCCTGCCAATATCACAACTTTCATATTATAATACTCTTTTTGTTTTGACCCAATTTTTAATATATTCCGCTATCTCGGTTGTAGGCGTGCCCGGTGGGAATAATTGACCCACACCCATTTCTTTCAAATTTTGCATATCAGCATTCGGAATAATTCCACCGCCCGTGAGTAGCACATCGTCCATTCCTTCTTGCTTCATGAGTCCGATAATTTTTGGGAATACGGTATTGTGTGCTCCCGATAAAATGCTCACCCCTATTACATCCACATCTTCTTGCAAAGCGGCCTTTACCACCATTTCGGGGGTTTGGCGTAAACCTGTATATATCACCTCCATGCCCGCATCACGCAGCGAGGTGGCAATCACCTTGGCTCCCCGATCATGGCCATCTAATCCCACTTTTGCTACTAATACTCTGATAGGTCGTTCCATTTTTACGGGGCAAATTTATGCGTAAATGTGGCAGTTTGTATTTTTTGGAAAGAAGAGTGCTTGTATATACAGATATTTGCACCTCGAAATATGAAATTATTACTCAAATATTTAAAGCCCTATCAGAAAACATTAATCGTTACCTTGATATTGGCTGCCATCAACCAATGCTTCTCTTTACTTGACCCAATGATAGCGGGACAAATACTCAATGAAATAGTTCTGAAGTATGATAAGTTATCTCGTGAAGATTATATGCACCTTGCTTTTTTATTTTTAGGTCTGTCGGTAGGAGTTGCTTTGGTATCAAGAGTAGCTAAAAATATTCAAGACTATTATACGAATGTTATCATTCAAAAAATGGGAGCGGATATTTATGCTAAAGGCTTGAAACACTCTTTGCAATTGCCGTTTCAAACCTTTGAAGACCAACGAAGCGGCGAAACTTTGTCAGTTTTACAAAAAGTAAGAACAGATTCTGAAAGACTAATTACTTCTTTTATTAGTGTTGTTTTTTCAACTTTGGTGGGTATTGTTTTTATTATGATTTATGCTATTAGCAAAAGCTGGAAGATTGCCGCTATTTATGTCGTAGCGATAGCTGTGGTAGGTATTATCAGTTCTATCCTTGGCCGAAAAATTAAAATCATGCAAAAGAAAATTGTGGGTGAAACTACAGCATTGGCAGGTAGTACCACTGAGTCGTTGCGTAATATTGAGTTGGTAAAAAGTTTGGGATTGGCCGATCAGGAAATATCCCGATTGAATCGCACCACCTTTAAAATTTTGGGTCTAGAATTAAAGAAAGTAAAGTATATAAGGAGCCTGAGTTTTTTGCAGGGAACTACCGTGCAACTTACCCGCAGTATTATGCTGCTGATGTTATTGGTATTGATTTTTGGCCGTGAGATTTTGCCTGGGGATTATCTTACTTTTATGTTTTATTCTTTCTTTTTGTTTGGTCCTTTGCAAGAGTTTGGAAATATTATTATCATGCAACGTGAGGCAGAAATATCTCTGGCAAATTTCAAAAAAATTATTGATACACCTATTGAAGCCAAACCTCAAAATCCGGTAGAAACAGGGCATTTAAAAGAGATTAGATTTACGGATGTGTCATACCGCCACCAAACAGCACAGCACGATGCGGTTTCTAATATATCCTTCGAAGCCAAACAGGGTGAAACCATTGCTTTTGTTGGACCTTCTGGTGCTGGCAAAACTACCCTAGTAAAACTATTAGTGGGATTATATAAACCTGCAAATGGCAAAATATATTATAATGGTATAGGTGCCGATGAGGTGGATATGGATGCATTTCGCCATCGTATAGGTTTTGTTACGCAAGATGCCCAATTGTTTTCGGGAACTATTCGTGAAAATATGGAATTTGTAAAACCTGATGCCACAGGCGAACAAATAATGGATGTATTAAATAAATCTAGCTGCCAAAATTTATTGGCTCGAGCTGAAAAAGGAATTGATACCAATATTGGTGAAAACGGAATGAAAATTTCTGGAGGAGAAAAACAACGCATCTCCATCGCCCGTGCTTTGTTACGTGACCCACAATTATTAATTTTTGACGAAGCAACCTCTTCATTAGATTCGCTTACCGAGGATGAAATTAGTCAAACTGTAAAACAAATCAGTATCGACCGTCAGCAAATAACGGTTATGATTGCACACAGACTAAGTACTATTATGCATGCCAATAAAATATATGTTTTGGAAAGGGGACAGGTTGTTGAAACAGGAAAACATGAAGATTTACTTGCCGAAAAAGGATTATATTATGCAATGTGGAGGCAGCAGATAGGGGAACGGAAACGTGAGGTTGTGATGGCCGCTAAATAATTACGAATTATTTTTAGAGAATTTCAAATTACCAATTACGAATTACGATGAAAGAAGATAAGGTAGTACAGATAAAAAGTTATGCATTTGCGATTCTTATAATTAATACTTATCGTTATTTGACTGAAAAAAGAAGGAATATGTTCTATCGAAACAAATACTCCGACGCGGAACTTCAATAGATGCAAACATTGAAGAAGGGATTGGAGGACAAAGCGAAAAAGACTTCTTTGCTAAAATCACTATTGCTTATAAAGAAACTAGAGAATGTAAATATTGAATAAGATTATTATATGATACAAATTATTTAGAAAAAGAAAAAGCAAATGATTTACTAAAAGAAGTAGATGAATTGTTAAAAATTATAGGCAGTATACAAAAATAAATGAAGACAAAACTCAAAATATAAATACGAATTACGAATGCTAAATTATGAGTACGGTTGCCGTAATTCGTAATTCGTCACTCGTAATTTTTTCTAATGAAAAACATTCGCTCTTATAATATAGAACAACTTGAAAAACTTATGGAGGAATTGGGCGAAAGGTCTGATTCGCTGAGGAGAGCAAGAAGGATATACAATTACCTATGGAAGAAAAATATATCAGCGTTTGATGAAATAGAGGAACTCCCTCAATATATTATCGAGCATCTAAAAGAATATTATATACTTGCAAAGGTGAGTATACATTCGCAACAAAAAAGTAGTGATGGAACTATTAAGTATGCACTCAAATTGTATGATGGAAATATTGTAGAAGGCGTATTGATACCTACAGAAACAAGGATGACAGCCTGCATCAGCAGCCAAGTTGGTTGTAGTTTAACTTGTAAATTTTGTGCTACAGGAAAAATGGAACGTGTCCGCAATTTGGATTATTGGGAAATATATGATCAGGTTTTTATTATAAAAGAACAAGCATTGCTGCATTATAATATGGATCTTACAAATATTGTATATATGGGTATGGGCGAACCTTTATTAAACTATGATAATGTTTTGAAAAGTACAGTGATGTGTATATCAAATGACGGACTTGGATTATCGCATAACAGAATAACAGTTTCCACTGCGGGCATTGCAAAGATGATTAAAAAATTGGCTGATGATGATGTGAAATTTAATTTAGCCGTATCGCTGCATGCCCCCAACGACGAGAAACGCAGCCACATGATGCCGATTAATGATAGCAATAATTTGCAAGTATTGGAAGAAGCATTATTATACTTTTGCAATAAGACAGAAGAAAAAGTAATGTTGGAATATATAGTTTTTAATAACTTTAATGACAACCCCGAAGATGCGGAAGAACTCAGCAGTTTTTCACAACGAGTTCCGAGCAAAATAAATCTAATAGAATATAATTCCATTGGTGATAATGAATTTGTAAACTCCGCTGAAGATCGTTTAAAAATATTTAAAGATATATTATATAAAAACAAATGCACCGTAATGACCCGCCGCAGCCGTGGAAAGGATATTGATGCGGCTTGCGGACAGTTGGCGAATAAGTAGTTTTTTTAACCACAGAGTTGCACAGAGTAATAACGCACAGAGTTGCAATAAGTTTTTTACTTAATCTCAGTGTAATTCTGTGCCACACACTGTGTAACTCCGTGGTTAAATGTTTTGCAATCTAAAACTTCTATTTTACTTTTGACCCAATGGCCAGATTTATTTTAATACTATTATTGGCGATTCCTTTTTGGGGTTGGGGGCAGACAAGGGAAATGACTCCCGAAAGATATAATGATGATGCAAAAAAGTATAAAATAAAAAGGGAAAGTATTTATCAAGAGAAGTCATTTAAGAGTATTAAGGAATATGATATTATACCAATTCTTAACCTAAAATAGTCTTTGGACTATTTTAGGTTAAGAATGGTAATGCCGAACTACATCCCGAAAGCCCCGCTTAATCCCGATAATTATCGGGATGCGGGGGAATTAGTCCCTTTCTCTTGGACTATTATATATTGAGTTTCGGTATTAAAGGTAGAATTACTAAGAATGACTATTTAGAATGTATACCTTCAAAAAGGAGAGACCGATATAAATCAAATACAATACAAGAGTATTATTCATTAAATGATTCAGGAACATTAAATTGTGTTAATAGCTATTCTGAAAATAAATGGATTGGAGCCCATCTAGAAAGAAATATTTTTGATTCATTAGGAAATAAAATTTCTTATGAATCTTGGAATACCAGCGATAGTAATATATGGTATTCTCAAAAATATTATTATGATAACAAATCGGGCAAAATAGATTCTTTTATCTCCACTGCAAGTAAATATAATAGCAATAAGGTCTACTATTCTAATATAGAAAATGGAATGAGGTTAGAGATTTTCGAATATTTCCCATATAATAAAGTGTGGAAAACCATTCGTAATATAACCTGTAGTGATACTTTAATTGAATCAATAGATTCTTTATTTAGAAGTGATAAACTTAACAAAATTGATAGAAGCAAACAATATTTTTCTAATCAAAAGCAAATATATAAAGAGAAAGACCACGCTAAATACTATTATAAATATTACCCGAATGGACTCATAAGAGAATGCACTTATTTTAATGGAATAGATAACAGAATAAAATATATATACGAATACTATAAATAGTACATTTCCCATTATTTTTGCACCACCAAATTATGAGTATACCCGCATTTACCTTAAGCAAACAATATACCTTAGCCGAGATAAACGACCGCTGCAAAAACACGCTGAACGAGCACCTGGGCATGGAGTTTATTGAGCTAGGCGAAAATTTTTTAAAAGCCCGCATGCCTGTTGATCATCGTACTTGCCAGCCCCTGGGATTGTTGAATGGGGGAGCATCATTGGCATTAGCAGAAAGCACGGGAAGTATGGCTGCAAACTTATGTTTAGACCGCGAAAAATATGTAGCCTTAGGCTTGGATATTAATGGCAATCATCTCAAGTCGGTGAAGGGAGGATATGTGTATGCCATTGCCACGCCTTTTCATTTGGGCAAAAGTACGCATGTGTGGCAAATACGCATTGAAGACGAAGAAGGCAACTTGGCATGCATTTGCCGTTTAACTATGGCTGTGGTGGAAGTTCAAAAACTAAAAAACTCCTAATTGGAACAAGAGGCTTTTATAGCGAGTCGCTTGCCTGGCAAAGAAACTGTTTTTTATCGAGGTAAAATTTCGTACTCCGAGAATTATATATTTGCTCCAAGAGAATTGGTATTTGTTGTTAAACCTTTTCAACTTTATACAGGATTATATATTATAAACGATTTGCAGCCTATAGCATCTGCTGGCTTTGAGTGCTATTATAGTACAAATATCAGCACACAAGATTCTCAAGAAGACTATAATACCGTTTTTCAAAAAACATATACTGAAATCCTCTTAGATTCGGGATTAAAAAAAGTTGTTTTGTCACGCACCAAAACGAGGGACAAACCTGCAGATTTAATAAAGTATTATAATAGTTTGTGTAAAAAATTCCCCAATTGTTTCGTGAATTTATTTTCGAGCAAAGCCACAGGAACATGGATAGGAGCAAGCCCTGAGGTTCTTTTCAAAATGGGAGCAGACAGTTTGGAAACGATGGCTTTGGCTGGAACTAAAAATAAAAATACAGAAAACTGGAGTAATAAAGAACAAGCCGAGCAAAAATTTGTGGTAGATTATATCAAAGAATTTTTTGAAAACTTGGGATTAAATTATGATATTAAAAACGAACATTTGCAAATGGGAAATATCGAACATTTGCTCACAAAATTCGAATCAAAAAATAATTCTGATATTTGGAAATTTATCAACAATTTTATTAATAAATTCGCTCCAAGCCCGGCTGTTTGTGGTTACCCAAAAGAATTGGCTTTTAATACTATTATACAAAACGAATTATATAATAGAGAATTATATACAGGATTTTGGGGATTTATAAATTATGAGAAGGAAGTTGATATCTATGTGAATCTTCGTTGTGCTCAAATAACAGAAAAAGAAATCATATATTATGCTGGAGGGGGAATCAACAAGGGTTCCGAAGCTCAAAAAGAGTGGCAGGAGACGGAGGCTAAAATTAAGCTATTGGAATTCTAGTTTTCTCTTTCACACGTCATTGCGAGGGAGGAACGGACGAAGCAATCCCGTATTCAGAGACAAATTTTCGAGATTGCCACGCCTCATATAACGGAAGTTAAAACATACTTTATAGCAACAGCAGAAGTTTGCCTAATAAAAGCCCCAAAATGTAGCCACTAAAAGTTGATAACTTTGTTAATA
>JAWXAU010000019.1 GCA_034439655.1 Bacteroidota bacterium
CTAAAAAAAGAAGCAAGAAAAACCCACTAACGAAGTTAGATAAAAAGCAAAACCAAATAATTTCATCAAGCCAAGTTTTGGTTGAAAACATAATTCGCTATTTGAAAATATTCAGAATTTTTGCTGAAAAATATAGGAACAGAAGAAAGAAATATAACCTGAGACTTAATCTGATTGCTGGGCTTTACAATTTTCAATTATGAAAGAGGTCTATTAATTCTGTTCATTTGGATTTGTAAAGCTTCTATAATACCTTAAACTTCGATTTGGCCACCAACTCTTTCCCTGTTAATACCAGCAAATAATCGCCTTTGGGCAATATGCCTGTATCGAAAACTAATTGGTTATACCCTTTTACAGATGAAACTTGGTTCTTGGTAAATATTCGTTTGTTGTTATAATCAATTAAATAATAATCGAGCACCAAGGGCTGCAATAGAGTTAGTTCTATATTGAGCAAGCCCTGCAGGGTATTGGTACTGGCTTTTATATCTTCCACATATTTGTTGTCGGTAAAATGCGTTTCGGTTGGGTTTATATAATTGCCCACACTCAAATAATTGAGTTGTTGCGGTGCAATGCCTTTAAAATTCTCGGAGCCTAGGTATAAACTTAAGGTATCAATAATAGCCAATCCCTCCATTTGCCCCAGGGTTAATGCACTGCCTAGACTTATAAATCGTTTATTGCCTTTTGTAAACTGAAAATTATCATAACCAAACAATATCCATAAACCAATATTGCCCAGTTTATCATACCCACACAGTGCGGCCCACTTGCCATTGGGGGAAACATCAGCACCTGTAATAAGCAAATTGGTATTAAAGCTATCGACCAAATGGGCGGTATACTCCCCTTCTTTTGCAGGCAATGTATAATGTTTGGTCCATTTGTTCAGCCAGTTTTTGGTGAACAAATGCAGGGTATCTTGCCAATAAAAAAATGCCTCGCAATCGAAATTGTGTCGGTTGCGTTTGGTAAAGTCTGTTTGGTCGGGATATTTAAAACTGATTTCCTTGGCATCGGCAGCGGTATCGTCCAATTTACTTTTATCAATGATATAGATTTTTAATTTCTTGCGGCTGCCGTTATTGTTCCCAAAATCGCCAATATATATATGTTCACCATCTTGGGTTATATCTTCCCAGTCTTTGTTTTTGGTATTTACTTTCACCTCATGCAGCACTGCACCTGTTTGTGCGTCTATTTTATATAATGATGAAGAATTATTGCCATCATTATGCCCCCACAAGTAGCCATTCAATGAAATAATTCCCGAAATTTCTTTGACTGTAATTGGTAATTTTGCAACTTCATCGCAAATAAAATTGGTATTTTTGTATTTGCACTTGCCATCGTTAATAGTAGCTTGTGTATTATAGTTCAATGCTTGAGGGTCGGTGCAGCCACGTACCTGCGATTGCAAATTTGAATATGAAGAAACGAGAATAAGTATTAATATTGCACGGAACATAGAAAAAACTGATGAGCAAAAGTAACCCCAAAAACAAAGCCAAACAACCGTGGTGGGAAAACCTTGGTTTTCAAATTTTTGCGGTAGGTATATCTGCATTTATATTATATTACAATACTTTTACCAATGGTTTTGTGTTGGACGATTTGAGTGCAGTACAGCAAAACGAACAGGTACAAAAAGGCATAAAAGCTATTCCTGAAATTTTAACCACGCCCTACCATTATGGCTATGATCATAAAGATGGCGGACTATACAGACCCATGAGTGTGGCTTTATTGGCCATTGAAAAATCGATGTTTGGTAACCAAGCAAAACCTTTCCATATATTTCAAACGCTATTGTATATGTTGAGTTGTGCCATTGTGCTATTGGCTTGCCGAAGATTGCTGAAGAATAAACTTGCGGCATTATTTGTAAGTCTTTTCTTTGTTTTCAACCCCGTGCATACCGAAGTAGTGGCCAATATAAAAAGCTTGGATGAAATACTTGGTTTGTTAGGATTTTCCATTTCGCTATTGTATTTCATAAAATATCTAGATAACCATAAAAAGCAGAACTTATATTTTTCGCTATTAGGGTTTTTATTTGCCTTGTTCAGCAAAGAAAGTACGCTGGCTTTGTTGCCTGTGTTCCCCTTGCTAGTGTGGATGCGAGAAGGATTTCATATCAAAAGCATTTTTAAACAGACCTATTTATATATAATACCTGTCGCTATTTTTATTGTATGTTTTGTTTCGTTCACTAACAGTAATGAGGCACAGGGGATTATAGAACCCATTGAAAACGCTATTATGGCGTGCGATGGAACGGGTGAAGTTATAGTTTTCAAAATACAATTGTTGTATAATTACATTATTCAATCAGTAATCAATGTGAGCCCCAATCATGATTATGCATACAAGCATTTTGAATATTATAGTTTTGGCGATTGGCAAGCATGGGCTTATAGTTTGGTTGTTATTTTATACTTTTTATTTTGTATTTTAAATTTCAATAAGAATAAGTTTATTTTCCTTGGGTTCGCCATTTGGCTTTTGCCCCTGCTTGCCACTTCCAATCTTTTATTCAATATTCGATGGACTTTTGGCGAAAGGTTTATGTATTTGCCATTGCTAGGTATGGGTTTGGTGCTTTATGAATTATTGAACCACCTCTCGCAAAGATATATCAAAAGCAAAAAAGGTATTCTCATATTTATGTTTTTATATATGATAGTATCCAGCTTTACGGTTATTAACCGAAACAAAGAGTGGAAGAGCAACCTAAGTTTATTTGAAACCGATGTAAAAAAATCTCCAAACAATGTTCGACTCCATGCACTATTGGCTAAAGAATATCATGACAAGGCTGTTGAAAATAAGGATATACAACTTTTGCAAAAAAGCACGGATGAATACTATAAATCAATTGCCATTAAGCCTATTGCTGAGTTTGTAAACGGACTTGGAATTAATTATATGGATTTAGAAAAGTATGATTCTGCCTTGAAATATTTCCAGATAGCGGCCACTTTGAAACCCACTTTGGCAGATACTTGGCATAATATAGGCAACGCACAAAATGGATTGAAACAAATTGAGGCAGCTACAAAATCATACATAAGGGCTTTGGAAATAAATCCCAATTATTATAATTCAGTTGTGAATATAGCTAATATGTATATGGAACAGGGCCAATATTTTAAAGCGATCGAGTACGGTCGAAAAGCCTTACAGCTAAATCCTGGCGATAAAAACGTGATGCGAAATCTGTCTATATATTATCAAAAAAACAATCAGAAAGATTCATCGAGCTATTATCTGCAAATGGCTAAATAATGTATATGAGAAGTCGAAACACAAGTAGCACGTTAGTGGTTGGTGATTCCGATGCTTCGGAACGCACAACCACGGGCAGTTTGTCCAGAATACAAACGTCTCCTAAATAAAACTATATAAATACTGATTACTAACCCTCCCCTCCTGAACACATGCACCCATTTATTTGTATAGAAGGTAATATAGGCACTGGCAAAACAGAGCTTGCAAAAATGATTGCAAAAGATTTTGGGAAGAAATTAGTTTTGGAAGAATTTGACGACAACCCTTTCCTACCTAAGTTTTACAAGCAGCCAAAAACTTATGCATTCCCTTTGGAGATGAGTTTCTTGGCTTCCCGTTTCAACCAGTTCAAAAAAGAAATATCACAAGCTGATTTGTTTCAAAACGGATGGATAAGTGATTATATATTTTTCAAATGTTTGATATTTTCAAAAATAAATTTGAATGATGATGAATATGAATTGTATACAAAAATGTTTGAAATCATCAATATACAATTGCCCAAGCCCGACTTATTAGTATACCTGCACAAGCCTATTGACAAATTATTATCCAATATAAAAAAAAGGAACCGTGATTACGAGCAAGGTATCAGCGAAGAATATTTATATAAAATACAAAAAGGCTATTTTGATTTCCTGTATCAACTCCCCGATCAAAAAATATTGATGATAAACACCGAAGATATTGATTTTATTAATAAACGCGGAGATTATGAATTGATGGTGGAGCTGATTAATAAAGAATATAATAATGGGCTTACTATTATTAACAATATTCCTGGGTGAGATTAGAAGTTAAAAGTCCGAAGCTTGAAGCTGGAAGCTAGGAGTTGCCCTATATCGTGCGGTACATATTAGTTAATAATCCATCACTTTAAGAAAGCTGCTGATAAGCTGGAAGGCTTGATTGTAGCGGTTCAAGGGCAATGCCTCATTGGTATCATATATATCGTGATAGTTTGTGTAATTGCCCATTAAGTATATAAAGAAAGAAGGCACTCCATGTTCTGAGAAAAAATAATGGTCGCTGTTGGATGCTTTGCCTCTAATATTTATTGCAGGCAATAATGACAAGGTATTATTGAGATAAACCAAGGTATCGAATTGTTTTCTATATTCGGTACCGTTTACAATGGTAGCACCATTCTCGCCGGTTCCCATCAAATCCATATTAAACAAAAACCTGATTTGTGGTAGTGGAAACAGCGGATAACTTGTATAATATAATGACCCGACCAAACCAGCTTCTTCGCCAGCAAAACAGATAAAAGCTATGGAACAATTATTCTTTTGTTTACTCACCTTCTTTGCCAAATCGAGCAACATGGCTACTCCCGAAGCATTATCGTTGGCTCCAGGAAAATAAGCATTGGGCCCCATCCTACCCAAATGGTCGTAGTGTGCAGTAAATACTAAAAAACTATCGGGATATTTATTGCCTTTTATATAAGCTACCACATTTTGCGTGGCATGCCCACCAGTATATTGCGGCTGAATATCGAGATTGATATGATATCTGAATGATTTGAAAATTTCTTTTTTGATTGAAATAATAGGAAATTTGCCCTGTGTTGTAGAAACCGACCAAGTAAATTTATCTTCTAAATATATAATACCACGGGCTTTTACTTGGTTGTGGGCGACCATATTCAAATTTTCTTTGTGTATAATATTTGCCAACAATGTTTTGTCTACTATAATAAAGTAATTACGTTTCTTCTTCTTCAAAAACTTTTTCCAAAGGGCACTATTGTCAATAGTTTGGGAATCGAGCCGAATGAAATCGTAAACGCCAATTATAGTTGGGCAATCGGGCGAAACGATAAAATCTTTTCCAGCAACTAGTTCAAGCCCATCTATATCTACTTTCACATCGAAAGGAAATTTGTTGACAGGGAATGAAAACTGTTGAAAATAGTTCTCGCCAAACGACTGCAATCCAATTCTTTTATATTCTGAAGCTATATACTTCGCTGCCTTTGCATCGCCGTCTTTTACATATCCACGTCCTTCAAACTCAGGTGAAGTTAAAGTTTTAATTACTTGACGGGCGTATGTGGAGTCTTGTGCTTGGCTATTGTTTGCAAAACTTAACAGCGTAAAAGCTATATATATAAATGGTTGGTGGGGAAACCAAGCACGGACAACTATATATATATGATTTTTAAAATTCAAAATCTAACTTAAATGAAACATAGTCATACTAGATGGTCGGTGAAAACACCAATAATGGGCAACAAAAACTTAGACATATTATATGGTAGGTGAGAACACCAACCATGGGCAGATCGGGGACAAAAATGGGCAGTTACGGGGTTCCGCTGTTCCGAAGCAACCAAAAGGGACAACGATTTTTCAACGTTAATTATATTTGTTGCGAACATTAAATTTGCTCCAATTGGAAATCGTAGGTTTCCATAATCATATTTGCCAATAGTTTTTTACAGGCTGTATCCACTTTTTCTTTTGCCGAATCAGCATTATCAGCTTCAATTTCCAAAGTGATATGTTTGCCTACTCGCACATTATCTACTTCGGGCAAACCTATGTTTTTCATACTACCTGTTACTGCTTTTCCTTGTGGGTCGAGCAAAGCCTTTTGAGGCATTACATTAATATTTGCTTTAAATTTCATATTTATTTTCGCTTCTTATTATTGTTATTATATTTATTCTTGTTTCGGTTATTGTTGTTGTTCTTTTTGTTATTATATTTATTGGTACTAGCTAGTGGGTTGGTACTTTTGGCAGACCTTGCCATATCCAATGAAAACTTATATCCATCGTACTCCAAGTTAAGCTTGCCACCACTTAATTCATTTATTTGTACAATGATGGCTTGGTCGCTCACATTTTCGTCATTCCACGATTTGCAAGAACTTTTCATGAATGAACCGAGCAACTTTATATATTCATTCTTTTCTTCACCATCAGCCATATCAGCTATTTTGTCGAGATAAAGCTCGATGGATTTACCGTAAAACCTGTACTTTATGCGATTGATATTATATTCTACAATACTGGGTTTTTGGTAAACTTTCTCGGGAGTTGGTTTTTCGTAGGGTCCATCAATATCTAATTTAAATTCACCAATCATGTGCAGATGATCCCAAAGTTTGTGCCTGAAATCGTCATTATCTTTTGGCCCGGGGTTTAGCAGTCCCATTACTGCAACTATACCCTTAGCAAGCCTATTGCGTTTTTCACGATCGGGTTCATTGGGCAATTCTTCAATCATGTTTTGCACATTGCGTCCATATTCGCCAAATGCGATTTTAGGTTTGAGTGTATTGTATTCCAACTCGTCTAATACAAAAGCTGGTTTTTGTAATTTGTTCATGTTATTTCTTAATAAATTTATCTAATATATTATACCATTTCAAGCTGATATGTTTCCAATCGAATGTCTCAGCTTTTTGTCGTGCATTTTTTGCTATAGTTATTGCCTTATCATTATTCTCTAAAAGGCTGATGATAGCCGCAGCCATTTGCTCGGGTTTGTCTTTCTCTACCAATATTCCATCTACACCATTTTCTATCAAGTAGGGCATACCTCCCACATTGGTGCTAACCACGGGCAATCCAAGCGACATGGCTTCGATCAAGCTTACCGGATGATTGTCGAAATTGGTGGTGCTCATAAATATATCATAATCTTCTGACAGTTTTTGCCAATCACGTTTGGGTAAAAATCCTGTGATTTTTATATGATCCATCACGCCCAGTTCTGTTGCCAGCGAAGTAACTTCGGCTAATGAGCCGTCTTTGTCGCCGCCTACCATACATAGTTGGGCATCGGGATATTTGGCTAATATTATTTTGAGTATCCTTGGTGCCAAGGTAGGATTATATATATAGTGGAATGACCTAACCCATAGTATATTTGGCTTGAAAATATTTCGTTGTTTGAAGGGATAGGTTTCAATCTCTAATGAATTGGGAATATATTCCACTTTGAAATTATGCTGTTCAAAAGCTTCTTTCAAATATATAGAGGGCGAAATATTGCATGCCGCTTTACCGAATATACGTTTACATTTACGTGGAGAGGATTGCAAACGGTCGGGGAAATTACCTCCATGCAGAATCGGGATATAAGGTATCCTATACATTTGGCACAAAAGGGAAATAAAATAGGTGTACCAAAATGCTAAACTACTATAGGAATCAATTAAAACTACCTTACAATTCTTACGGTTTTTATATACCGTCCACAACATTTGAAAAAAACGCGGAATGATTTGCTTTTTGCTCGATGTACTTACGACAGTATATTTCTTAGAGAACCGCTGCGATAATACCTCGATAACGCCCACCGAAGAGCCGTGTACCGAGAGCATATTTCCAACGTAAACTATCATTATCCTAATCGGCAAATATCCACCTAAATAGCCATATAAAAAAACTAAGTATTACAAATTGGTAGTATAATTAGGTATAATAGGCTGTACTACAATACCATTGCGACCAAAACTCAAAAAGTTTTGAACCTTGGCTACCCGCAATCCCAAATTGAGTTTAAAAGCCCTACATAAATATAACTCAGTATATACTTCAATACCCTGCGAATTATTGAACCTATTTTTACCACTGTGAGATACAATTGCTGCATCGAAAAATATCGAACCTCTAATTGATTTTATATATAACCATTTATGATAAGAATAATCGAGGAACGCAATGGGAAAAGCACCTTCTAAATTGAGATAGTAGGCATTTGAAAAAACCATATAATAATTCCCTCTGTTTAGCATAAAATTATAATAGTATCCAACCAAATCAACTTGATTGTCGGACATGTACCCAAGTTTTGAGATGAGATGAACCTTTAAAGGCATTTTTTGAATCCCCTCAGCATATACATGATAACGGCTAATCCCATTCACACCTTTTAAATCCTGAACAGCAGTTAAACCTATATTCAATGCATGGTTACTATATATATTGCCGTGACAAAGCGGTTGGGCAATTTTATAGTTATAATTCAATTCTAAATAGGGGAAAGAATACCTAGTATTGATATTATAACCAGGTTTAAATTGGAAAAATTGATAGTGTTGATAGCCTTTGGCAAATCTACTAGTATAAGTTTGATACCTGAAACTCACATCATGTGTTTGTAGCACCTGGCGTCCCTTAGGCTGGGTTCTGGTGGTAATAAAACTATATCCTACGCCAAATTCTGAATGGCCTTTTGTTTTTGACCAAGCTACAGAGGGGCTTATTGATTTCTCGCCTCTGTTAATAGTCAAACCTGCTATTAAGTTCGTATTCTTAAGCAATGAACTTCTATTATACACAATACTGCCCATGGGCCGCTGGGCGATTATTTGGAAAGTATTATAATACAGTTCGCTTGGTTTTGCTGTTTTATACTTTTTAGTGGTAGTGCCCACAGTGGTTTTATATTGCTCTATCCAACTGTAAAAGTGGGGTCTAAACTCCGGGATGTCAACTATTTTTTCCACTTTCCTCCATTTATCATACTCTATTACATTCACGACCATCAGGTTTTTGCCCACATGGGTATATTCCGTAAAAAGCAATTTGTCTTCTCCCTCATTCGACGATGCTTGATAACAGCCACTTAAGCGATTGGTAACGGTCACTATTTTCTTTTGTAATAAGTCGAAACAATATATATTATTGAGTCCGTTAAAACTGGCATCGAAATATAAAAATTTACGACCCACATGTATAGAAGAAATTTTATGATAGGTAAAATCTGCTATGGTGGTTTTGGCAAATGATTTCACATTTATTTTCAGCATGGCGTTTCTGCCATTGGTATCTGTAGCAACCACATATATATCTTTTCCGTCGAAGGTATAGCTTGGGTAGGAGTATTTATAGGTAGAATCGATAATGGTTTCTTCTATTCCTGATTTTGCATCGAGCTGACATAGGTAATCATAATTTTTGCCTGTTCTCACTGCCACTATATAATAGCCTTCTTCGCTGGGGTTAGGGAAATGGTAAAGTAAGCGAGTTGTTAGCTTCGTTGATTTTCTCCTTTTGTAGTCGAAAGAATATATATTGCCAAACTCATTGCCATGCTTGTCAATTTGTTTTTCGCTCCAGTATATTTTTTTGTTCCTATAGGCAAAATAATTATCCCAAAAACCAGTAGCATCTTTTATTATATGTTCATCAGCATTGGCGTCAATCATAATCAATCTGGGATTATGGGTATAAGTGGTTTTGATGGTGAGTACTTCATCATTATTAATAAACTGCGGGAAACTAAAATCGGTATAATCTCTGGGTGAATTTTTTCCCATATAATGAAACTCGGCAGTATATTTAAAATTCCCAATACTAGAAGAATGCTTTTCGTAGAAGAGGTTAAAGCTATCCATAGCAATAGCCATCACACTGTCTTTATCTTTGATGGACATAAATTTTGGGTATTTTTGTGTGAGCATATTTTCCCAAAGCTGGTAGTATGAATAATCGGGAATAAAGCTTTTATAGGAACCAAAAAGTATTTTGTTCGAGCTATATTTTAACATGGCCAAATACTGACTACGCAATGGATCAAAAGTACCCATAATGTTTAATTGATTTAGGGGGATAGCATGAGTTTTTACTATATTCATATTGCTGAGTACATTTAAAGGATTGTCGTACATTGTTCCCAATGAATAACCTTTGTCAAAGCAATTGTTCAAATTGGAGTTGGCCGAATAAAAATATTTGTGATAATACTTGGGGTTAAAATTAACCAGCCCTATAGCCAAGCTTCGACCATCGAAGTATACTTTATTTGCAGCAGTATCGAGCCTAATCCATTGATTTTTCTGGGCGAATGAAGGGTAAGAAAGTACCAAAACACATAGTATAAATAAGAGCTTTTTCATTGAAGGCAAATGTATATAATATAAACTTGTGTGCGGGTTTAATTTTTTGCACAACACAATCACAGTGTATGCTTAGTTGAACATTGTTATATCAATTGTGGGTATAATATCAGATATTTGCAGCCATGCTCAGGCAAACACAAATATTACTCAAACACCTTTTACTGAATGAATGGCGTCAACTTTACGCAGTAATGGCATTGCTGCTGCAAGTGGTGAGCAGTATTTTTGTATTATATCTTGCTGCCAAGTTTTTGGATAAGGCTGCTTGGAACGCGTTATATTGGGTATTGCTTTTATTTCTGTCCATCAATGCTGTGGGCCGAAGTTTTATACAGGAATCCAAAGGAAGGTTGATGTATTATTACCAGCTTTGTTCACCTTCCGCCATTATTATTTCACGAATTATATATAATACTATACTTGTATTGTTTATTTCTTTGCTAAGTTTGTTTTTATATAGTGTGTGGATGGGAAACCCCATAGAAAAGCCAGGCTTGTATACTTTGGTTATTTGTCTTGCTGCTATTGGATATTCTTCGGTTCTCACTTTAATGTCGGCTATCTCGTCGCATGCAGGAAACAGTCATATCATTATGCCAGTATTGAGTTTCCCAGTAATAATACCTTTGCTCAGCTTGTCAGTACATGCTGCAAAACAAGCCATGGATGGAATTGACAGCGGGCTCATCTATCAAAACATTGTTTATATGTGCAGCCTCGATTTGATTATTTTTGGGATGGCCTATATTCTTTTTCCTTTTTTGTGGAAGGATTAGTTGGGAGTTGACAGTTATTCGCCGCGGCGAACTAAAAGTTAAAAGTTTACAGGTAAAAGGTAAAAGTGCTGACGCGTACTTTATGCTTTCTAATTCCCGCGGCGGCGGGCTAAAACGGATATCCTATACCAAAATTGATATTTGATGCTCGGTAAGTACTTTTTATACTATTATAGTTGTGGTACACCCATCGCTCTCCTGCTACTTTGCCAGGGTTTCGCATGGGCACAGCCCCATCAACCCTAATAACGAAGAAACCAAAATTGAAACGAAGTCCAATTCCTGCATCGAGGGCAATACCCTCTTTAAAATTATTCCAATCGAAATTTGCACCGGCAAAATTTGCGGTGTTTCTTAATAACCAAATATTTCCAAAATCGCCAAATACCGCAGACTCTAATGTGTTACCAAAAAATTTGAAAAGCGGGAAACGGTATTCTATATTGCCTTCAAGTTTCATATCGCCCGTACGATTTATGGTATTATTGGTATCGTCGAAATTACCGGGGCCAAGTGTTCTAATTTGCCAACCACGCATGCTCGTTGCACCACCGCTAAAATATCGTTTCTCATAAGGCAACGATGTTTCACCGAAAGTAGGTACTCCTATACCTCCGTTAAACCGCATTACAAACATCCTATTTTTGGAAATTTGTATATAATGTCTCACATCTACATCGGTTTTCACATAAGAAAAATACCTTGAACCAAATAAATATAAAATACCATTCTGTGCTTGGCTACCAAATAACAATCGCCCCATATTTCCTGATGTTTCAAGGGGAGTACAACGAACATTTGTCCATGACCTTCCTCTATGTGTAGTCTGATTTGACCAAGTAAATGACCACCTCACGGCAGTTATCAGGTTTTGCCCAAACAGATTTTTAACCAATTGACCTTGGGGTGTATTTAAATATGCCTCTAAAGGTGTACTTAGGTTCTTGGTCAATATATAACTGGCTTCAAATGGAACAAAAGTGTGGTACCATAAAGGTCTTTTTTTGCCTCGCCAACTGTAACCCCAATTCAGTACAAATAAACGCCTATCGAAATCGCGGTTTGTTTCCCAAATAACCGAGGCTGAATAGCTGGTACGGTTTCGCAAACTTTTACTGGGTTTGAATATGTTGCGTAATACTTTTGTGGGTATAATAAGACCCGGGTACTCGATAGATGCATTCAAACTATTTTCAATGCTATAATAATTGGTATTGCCTGGCGTTTTGCTCAATTGATACTCCGAAGAGTTACGAAGTCGTACCCTAAATATGTCGCCTCGTTTCAACATATTATTATTGGTGTATTTTAAAGAATTTACGATTCCATAATTTCGGTAAGTGGTAAGCACGTTCAATGTAGTCGACTGGTCGGCAAGCGTTAGTTGTGGTTCATATATAATACTTTGCTTTACCAAGGGCATTATTCTAATGATGCAGTTTAATACATTATAATTGGTATCGGGTATCTCGAATTTGATATTGATGAATTTGAACAACTGCAATTGCACAAATTCTGAATAAGTAAATCCTACGCTGTCTACTCTATATACATCGCCAGGTCTGAAATTAATAGCCCTAGCCAATACACTTTTCTTCATACTATATCCATTTCTTTTAAATATAATATTATCATAACTTTCTTCATTCAGTACTAATCTCTTGGTGCCGGCTGTATCACATTCCAACGTTACCTTACCAATTGTATATATTTTATGCTGCCCACCACCGTCGGGAGATCTGAAGATGACAGTTACTTTAAGTTTATTGCTTGAATCGTCAACTACATAATTAATGTAGTCGTTCATAAAACCATAGTAGCCATTGTTTTTATACAGATTGGTAATGCGTAATCTTTCATTCACAAAGTTGAAATTTGAAAACGGCTCTCCTCTTTTAATGAAGGAATTGCCTATATCTTTATAATATATTGGAGCGATTGTAGAGTCTTCGAACACATAATTAATACTGTCTATTATATACTGTGGCCCCAAGTTTACATGATAAGTCACTGTCGTATATTTCAACAGGGTTTTGCGGGTAAAATGCACATCCGCTTTAAAATATCCATTATTAAAAAGATACTGCTTGATGGACGATATGGAACTTTCGGCTGAAGTGGAATCATATATTACTGGTGGTTCACCCACTGTATTGGTAAGCCATCGGCTAAACTTATTGGAATGTCTAAAGTTGATACCAATTCGATACATGGTTAAATGAAACTTGAAAGTAAACAGAATTTTGCGGTTGGGCTTCTGTTTAATGTTTAGTTTCACACCTTCTTCCAAACTTTTATTTTTCACCTTCACTTTATTGGCGTCCAAAAACGTTTGGTTATCCTTGAGCAGGCGAGACACTCTGCATGAAGTTGCGGTAATAAGCACAAAAACTACGAATATTGCACCCACAAAAAGCCTATAACGAAAATGCTTTCCCGCAACGAAGTTTTGTTTATCAAAGAATTGCACCATAAAAAGGGTCGTTCAGAACAACTGCTGTTTGTGGTTGAGGGCAGTAAGTCAGTATCCGAACTATTGGGTTCAAAATTAGGGGTAAAAAAATTATTTGCATTGCCACAGTGGCTGGCCCAAAATCAAAAATCAGTCCAAAGGGTTGAAGAGGTGCATTCTATCTCGGAAAAAGACTTGGAAAAAATATCACTTCATAAGAGTCCGCAGCAAGTAATTGCACTGGCTGAGTTACCTATTTATAATCTCAACAAAGCTACTATTAGCAAAGGTTTCACGTTAATACTCGATGGTATACAAGACCCAGGTAACTTAGGTACCATTATTCGCACAGCCGATTGGTATGGCATTACAGATATTATATGTTCGCCCACTACTGCCGATTGCTTCCAACACAAAGTAGTGCAAGCATGCATGGGTTCTTTGTTCCGCACATATATATATTATACAGACTTAGAAACTTATATAGCACAACATAAACCTTATATAATAGGAGCGGCTTTGGATGGGCAAAATATTAAGGATACCAAACTTCCAAAAGATGGCTGCTTATTGATAGGTAGTGAAGGCCAAGGTATATCAGCTAACTTGCTTCCTTATTTGAATCTGAAAGTTTCTATTCCCAGAATTGGGAAGGCGGAGAGTTTGAATGCTGCAGTGGCAACGGGGATTTTGTTGGATAGAATGGTCCAAATCAATGAATAAAGTTTTATTACTCAGTAGAAAAAAACCAATAAATTACTTTATTTGTAGTATGAAAGTAGTAACGCTAAATTTACCTGATAACAGCGATATAGAGAATAAAGAAGTTGCCATGTTAGTGGCTTCGAAATTATACGAATCAGGCAGATTATACCGAAAATAACAGATTGTCACGACTCATTATAATAAGTCTCGTCTTCGAAAATAACAGATTCTTCGCATTGAAGCAATGCCCAGAATGACGTTAAGGACGACTACACCTCCAAATAAGCACCCATCTTTGAGAACTTATCAATACGTTCGGTGATTAATCTGTCGGACGGAATTTTGGATAAGTCATCCAAGTATTTTTTGATTTCGATTTTGAATGTATTATACATTTGTGCAGGGTCATTATGAGCACCGCCTAATGGTTCTGGAACAATACCATCAATTAAATGATTGCCCAACATTTCATTGGCTGATAGTTTTAATTCGGCTGCTGCTTTTTCTTTAAAATCCCAACTACGCCATAATATAGATGAGCACGACTCAGGTGAGATAACCGAGTACCAAGTATTTTCGAGCATTAATACTTTATCGCCCACACCTATTCCTAGTGCTCCACCCGATGCTCCCTCTCCTATTATTACACAAACAACAGGAACTTTTAGCACCGACATTTCTAAAAGATTGCGGGCAATAGCTTCGCCTTGTCCGCGTTCTTCGGCTTCTATACCTGGCGATGCACCTGGGGTATCAATTAAGGTTATAATAGGTTTGTTGAATTTTTCAGCAAGTTTCATTAAACGCAAAGCCTTGCGATAGCCTTCGGGATTGGGCATCCCAAAATTTCTATATTGACGCATTTTGGTATTGCGGCCTTTTTGCTGACCAATCACCATCACGGTGCGTCCTTCGAAATGTGCAAAGCCTCCTACAATAGCTTTATCATCTTTCACATTGCGGTCGCCATGTTGCTCAATGAAACCCGTCATAGTATGTTCTATATAGTCCAAAGTATAGGGCCTGTCAGGATGGCGGCTTACTTGCACTTTTTGCCAACCATTGAGCTTACTATAGATATCGCGTTTGGCTAAATCAATTTTTTGTTCGAGTTCCTTTAAAGTAGCCGACATATCTATCTTGCTCTTCTCGCCCACTTGGCGGGCTTTGTCTAATTGTTCTTGTAACTCTATGATGGGTTTTTCAAAATCGAAAGTAGTCATGAGGATATTCTAAAATTATTCAGTTATTATTTTTTATTTTTGTTGCCGGTGTATTAGTCTAAATCAGCACGACTCAATCCGTACCGATCTATTTTATTATATAAGTGACTGCGTTGTATATCTATTTCTTGTGCGGTTCTTGCTACGTTCCAACCATTCTTTTTAAGTTTTTCTTCGATGAATTTTTTCTCTACAAAGTCTTTAAAATCTTGTAGTGTATCGAACATTTCATATACTGTTGGTTTCTTGCTTTCTTCAATTTTTGAATGGGCTGGGTTTGCATACATCTGCACATCGGTATCGGTAATTTTTGCACCGCTCAATATCACCAATCGTTCTATTACATTACGCAGTTCACGAATGTTTCCAGTCCATTTAATTTTTTTGAGCTCTTGCAAAGCCGCGGGCGTAAAACTTTTTTTGCTCATGCCAATATCTTCACAAATTTCAATCAAAAATTTCTCAGATATTAAAGGGATATCATCTATGCGTTCGTTCAAGGTGGGCACATGAATTAATATAACACTCAATCTATGATATAAATCCATTCTGAAATTCCCGTAATCAATCTCTCTGATCAAATCTTTATTGGTAGCTGCAATAACTCTCACATCCACGGTGAAATCTTTATCGCCACCTACACGGGTAATTTTATTTTCTTGCAAGGCACGCAATACTTTTGCTTGTGCTGATAAACTCATGTCGCCTATCTCGTCCAAAAACAAAGTACCGCTAGTGGCTTGCTCAAATTTACCAATCTTTTGTTTATAAGCTGATGTGAATGATCCTTTTTCGTGTCCGAACAATTCACTCTCTATTAATTCTGATGGAATGGCGGCACAGTTTACTTCTACTAATGGGCCATTGCTGCGGTTGCTCTGTTCGTGTATCCATCGTGCTACCAGTTCTTTACCTGTACCGTTCTCGCCTGTAATAAGTACACGTGCATCGGTGGGAGCTACTTTGGCAATAGTATCTTTTATTTTCTTTACACCTGGTGAGTCCCCAATTATTTCACGTGTTTTGGTAACTTTACGTTTTAGTACTTTTGTTTCAATCACCAAAGAATTTTTATCGCAAGCATTACGAACGGTAACTAAGAGTTGATTAAGATCTGGAGGTTTTTGAAGGAAAGCATAAGCTCCTTGTTTGGTTGCTTCCACGGCAGTTTCGATGCTACCATGTCCTGATATCATAATGATGGGAACATCCTCCTCCAATTGTTTCATTTTTCCCAAAAACTCCATACCGTCCACTTTTGGCATTTTGATATCACAAAGAATAGCATCGTAACTATTTTCTTTTACCAAGTCCAAAGCCTTTTGCCCGTCTTCAGCTTCGTCCACTTTGTGGCCTTCGTATTCCAGTATCTCTTTAAGTGTGGAGCGGATTACTTTCTCGTCGTCAACTACAAGTATTCTTGACATAATGTGTTCAAAAAATTAGACGTCAAAAGTATTGCCTTTTTGGGTTAAAATGGAAATTATTTTTGTCAAGTTTTCCATATTGAAATATTGGTGCATAATTGTGCAAAAAAATCACACTGTCCCAAGTAGTTAACCCTTACTTTTTTGTGCAAAAATCTCTTCCCACAATTTTTTGAAAATCTGCACTCCATTTGCAGTGCCTACTGCCCTCACTAGTTTTTCATTGCCCAATCGTTTTGCCAACTCTATATATGTAATTGTTTCTCCGTATGGAATTTCTATTAATTTTGAAAATTAATTCCTTGCGGTTCTAGGTAATCTGTGTCGAAAGATTTTCTTTTGCCTTCAAAATATTCTGCAAACTGGGCTACACATTTGTCTGTAGATTCTTTTGCATCGCTATGAATAAAATTCTCCGCCGCTTCATCTACAAAAAATATACTACTTACTTTTTCCGCATCGGCTTTTATTTCCAGAATTCCTAATGGTGAATTATAATAACAACAACTCCCCACAAATTAATATATATAATAATTAAGACCTGCATTAAAGGATGGTACATTTGTACTTACCTGAGTTGATTTATTACTAAACCAACGATTGGCACTTAGCATTTGAGATATCCCAACATGGAAATTCACTTTTGGGCTCACAAAATAAAAGAGATTGGCAGATGGCATCAAGTGCAAATTTAGTTGATTTTGGTTCAAATTACTTGGCGATGAATAAGTATAATATAATGCCGCCGTAACACCTGCATTTAAATAGGTTCTAGAATTGGGATACCAAGATAATTTATAAGCTGCAGTAATTCTTGAATTTGAATTTGATGATTTGTTATTAAGTGTTTTTACAGAATTGGTATCTATTTGAGTGATGGAATTACTCCAAAGATATTTACCTGCTTGTAAATCGATTGATACAGACTCTTGCCAATACAAAGAAATGGGGCGTTCTTTTGTATAATTAAAATACAGGCCAGGTGTGTAATAGTTTTGTTTATTTGAGACAGAAAGATAATTATTGGATGGAATTGCTTGATACCTGTAATCATTATTATAGCTATTATCATAACTTATCCCATAAGAAAACCTGCTGCCACAAAAGCGTTGAACATAATTATTATTAAGCCAATTGTCGAACAAGCTAATCAAATAACTTGATTGTGTTTTGCCGCCATTAAGTAAACCCGATGCAACAAAGAAACTATCCAACATACCCAATTGCCCGCGAAGGCGATAACGAAAATCGATGATACGGGTATTATATATTCGGGTAATTTCTTTTGCCAATGCTGTTGCATCTTCGTTGGTATAGTTTATTATAATACCTCTGGCCTTAAAATCTTTTAAAATGAATAATGCTTGGGCCACATCGCCCACCATTTCTAATCGTCCGTTACCAGCTCCAATATTAACCCCAACATTCATATTAATATTACTAATTCGCTTGGGTAAGTTATTATTTCTCGAATTACAAATGTACGTGCCTGTGCTAATATCATAATTCAACTCCAAAAAATGATTATTACGATAAAATCTATTTTGTTGGTATGCTCCAAACGAAAATGAGCCACCATTAACATTTGAATAGGTTGCAAAAGGGCTGTTGCTTTTAAAACTAGAAAAAGTAATACGACCATTAACGCTAGTGAACTGCTGCAATTTTTGGGTATTTATATTTTGTGCAAATTGCATATTGCCATTCAAACTAAAATTTGAAGCCGAATTACTGGAGCTGCTCGATTGCGGAATGTAATAATCATTCAATACATTATTATTTCCCATTCCAAAACTAGAGTTGAACAATCGATACTTTTGAAATCGGTATTTATAATTTTCAAAAACCGCTGCACCTTCTTGGGCAAATGATGAAATAGTAACAGAAACCATTACTATAATGAGTAAAATTAGTTTTTTCATAATGTAAAATTTTTCAATATTAGAGAATTGATAACTATCAACCAAACAATTATACCGGATAAATTGCTGCATAGAGATAATCGCGTCTTCCAATAACTTTGCCGTTTAAATATTTTTAATAGAAAAAAAATTATAAATGGAAAAATATCTGATTGCAGGTTTGGGTAATATCGGCAACGAATATGCTGGCACTAGGCACAATATTGGGTTTGCAGTGGTTGAATACGCAGCCATACTTTGGGGCGGGAAATGGGAAGAAGGTCGCTATGCTTATTTTTGCGAAACAAAAGTAAAAGGCCGGCCCGTTACGTTAATAAAACCTACTACTTATATGAACGTGAGTGGCAAGGCTGTTCAATATTGGAAACAACAATTAAAAATCGAGAACGCTAATATGATGATTGTTACTGACGATTTGCAAATAGAATTGGGCAAACTTCGAATACGTGGACAAGGGACACCGGGCGGGCATAATGGGTTAACTGATATTATTGAAAAGCTAAATACGCTTGAATTTCCACGTATGCGTTTTGGTATTGGGAACAATTTCCCCAAAGGCATGCAGGTGGAATATGTGCTGGGCAAATGGTTCAAAGAAGAAGAGGCAATTGTAGGCGATGGAATCAAAAATGCTGTAGAGGCTCTTCAATGTTATATTTTTGCAGGATTGGCCCAGGCCATGAACAGCTATAACAAAAAATAAATCTCATTCATTTGTCAAAAAAAAAAATTTTTGCTTGCAATTTAAAAAATCCCTTATGTTTGTACCGCCTTCGAAAGAGGGCAAAGGTTTAAGTTTGTTTTCATAGCGTATAGGGCTCGACTTCGGTTGGGCCTTGTGCGTATAAGACGTTTTGGTAAGCTTGTTTTAGCCCCTACCTTTGCCCGGCATGTTATTCAATTCCTTGGTATTTATGCTTTTCTTGCCTTTAGTGTTCGGGATATACTGGGCATTATCGAAACAATTGCGTTGGCAGAACCTATGGATTTTTGCAACAAGTTTATTTTTTTATGGTTGGTGGGATTGGCGATTTTTAAGCCTCTTGCTTTTCACGATGAGCAACGATTTTTTTCTTGGTTGGTGGATTGATAAAACTGAAAGTGCAAAAAAACGAAAATGGCTTTTGGTATTTAGTATAGTTAGTAATATAGGTGTGCTATGCATATTCAAATATTACAATTTCTTTTTACAATCGTGGGCCGACTTATGGGCATTGTTCGATATTAAAATTAGCTTTAGTTATTGGCAAATGATTTTACCCATCGGGATTTCGTTTTACACTTTTCATTCGCTTAGTTATACCATCGATATCTATAGAAGAAAATTATCGCACACCAAAGATTATATAGCTTTTGGTGCATTTATTACGTTTTTTCCGCAGCTTGTAGCTGGGCCGATAGCAAGGGCAACACAGCTATTGCCACAATTTATGGTACCCAAAAAATTCGATTTGGAACTTGCCAAAGATGGATTTAGACAAATGCTATGGGGCTTGTTCAAAAAGGTGGTGATTGCAGATACGCTTGCCATGTTTGTGGACGAGATATTTTCGCACCAACAACAAATGCCCGGAAGTATGATGTGGTTAGGATCAGTATATTTTGCCATACAAGTTTATGCCGATTTTAGTGGGTATAGTGATATGGCTATTGGTATTGCAAAAATGTTTGGCATTAGTTTGATGAAGAATTTCAACTTACCCTTCTTCTCAAATAACATGGCTGAATTTTGGCATAAGTGGCATATATCATTATCTACATGGTTTCGTGATTATGTGTATTTTCCACTGGGTGGTTCTAAAAAAGGAATCTTAAAATATATCTTCAATCTCTCGGTAGTATTTGCTTTAAGTGGCTTGTGGCATGGCCCCAAATGGAATTATATATGGTGGGGACTTTTGAATGTATTATATATAGCACCTGTAAATTTATTTTTTAAATCGAACAAAAAAGAAAAAAACCTGGAAGCAAAAACATATAAAGATATTCCTGCAATGTTGTTCACTTTTATGTTATTTACTTTCTCAGTTGGAATATTTAGAACCGAGAGTACACATTTGGCATTAAATCTTCCGTCCCAATTGTTTCAGTTCGATTCTAAATTTATTAATTATTTTTTCGATAGTATAGAAAGATATGCTTTAGAGGGTATAATGTTTGTGGTTATGCTTCTGTTATTCGAATGGACCAACCGAAGCCAAGAACATCCCATGCAAGGCAAGTATGCCGAATGGAAAGCAGCTATCATACTTGCCCTTATACTCATTTTTGGCATATTCTCCGATTATAAAGCATTTATTTATTTTCAATTCTAATGAAAGCATTTATTATATATATCGCCAAATGGATGCTGATTTTATTGGTATTAGCCTTAGCACTTGATTTGATATATACCACCTCTTTTAAAAACAATAAGGCGAGGTCGGTATATCAAATTATACGTGGCATGGAACTTCAAAAATACGATTATATATTCCTTGGATCAAGTAGGGTAAAGAGGCATATAAACCATGAGTTTATCAATAAAAAAACAGGGTTGAAAGGTTTGAATTTAGGCTTAAGTGCTGCCGGGCCAAATGAAATACTATTATATTTGGAAACATTTTTAAACAATCATAACCAAGTTGAAAATATTTATATTGAAATAGGCGATAAATGGAATCAAGAATATCCTGATAGCCTTGCATCGGTATATGAATTACCATTTCTTGATGATGCAGCCGTGTATAGTGCATTTAAATCGTATAATAAATATATTAATTACAAAGCTGATATCCCATTTTACCGTTATACAATTAACTCCACTAAAATAGGCTATAGAGCAGTATTGGCTAACTTGTTTGATAATAATATAGAGAAAGCTTTAAAATTCAGACCTTATAAAGAAACTTTGTTAAACACCAAACCGATTGATACGCGAATTAAAATTAAACAAAATAGTTGTATTGATAAAATTATAGCGTTGTGTAAAACAAATAGTATACAATTGGTGTTTTTTACGTCGCCTTATTTGAAAGTTAATGATTCGGAATATAAAACTTTTTTCAAAGCCAACTTACCTAATTATTATGATTTTTCTAATTCAGTTTCAGATTCCACTTGTTATAGGGATGCTTTGCACCTGAATGAGAAAGGAGCGAATTTGTTTAGTAAAATGGTGGTGGATAGTTTGATGGGGAAGTAATATTATAGTTTAAGAATTGGTATTATGTATCTTTCAGTTCAAACAGATTCTTCGTCTCAAAGCAATCCCTCAACAGATGGAGGACAGCTTGACGCCCGTTTTCAATTCGAACAGACTCCTCGCCTTTAAGCAAGGCTCAGAATGACGACTAGTAGTATTCGCAATGACGACTATCTATATAACCTCAATCAATTTTTTTATATTTTCTTGATTGGAGAAATTTTTTTCGAGAATAGTTTCTCTTAATTCAGAATCTTTATCAGTCCATTTTTTATCCCACAATTCATTAATACGTTTCACCATTCCTTGCTGTGTATTTTCTATATAACAAAGTGGCTCAAGACCCGTATTTTTCACCATGGCATTATTCACTATACAAAATCGACTATTATATAAAGCATTGATTAATTTCAGTTTAATCCCTGTTGCTTGAAAAGTGGGCAATACATTGATATGAGCTTGTTTGATGAGATTAATAATTTGCTCAGTATTATAGTCAACAATCAATTTAATATGTTTATGTGACTCCACCATGCCCTCCAATTGTTTCGATGGGTTATTTCCTGCTATAATTACTGGTTTGTCGACATGGTTAAATACTTCACGCACCAAATATTTGGCAGCTTCATCATTTTCACCTACTCCCAAATTGCCATGGTATAATATAAAGTCTCCCTTTTCAGAACATTGATTAATATGCTCATTCTCGTGAAAAGGAGGCAAGTGAAATACATTTTTAAATCGCTTGGAGAAGTAGGCTACATCACTAGGAGAGATTGCTGCGATATAATTTGCATGCGATAAACTCTGTTGAAATTTTTTCAATTTCTCAGCCTCCACTTTGAAAAAATATTTTTTGAAATAATTGGTTTCTACCTTCTCCAAATTGGTATAATAGTCGTGTTCGATATTGTGCGTACGGACAATTTTTATTCTGTCTTTTAACCTTTCATCTTTCAAATAATAACAGGTATGCAGCCCTTCAAACAATATTGGATGGTTATTCTTTTGCAAATTCTCTATCAGTTCTTTGGTATTGCGGGTATTGATTATATAAGGCAATTTTCCATAAAAGGGATTCTTATATATATTTCGTTTATAATAATGTACTTCGTGACAAACTTTATTTAACTCACTGGAACGCTCACGACCATATTCGTAGCAATGTAAAATAACTTTTAAGCCTTGTTGCTGCAATGCTTTTAGTTTATAATATACATCTATTACTCCGCCATAACTTGCTGGCCACGGTATGTCGAACGATATCACGTTTAGTTGTTTACTTAATTTCATTAAACAATTGTATCAATGTTGCTGATTCCTTTTCCCAATTTAATTCTTTGCGAGCTTGCATACAGTTAGTAACCATTTGGCGGTAAAGGGTTGCATCACTTAGCAAAATATTGATATTTTTCGACAATTCAGTTGGGTCTATTTCAGAAGTTATGCCCACAGCATATTGCTTCAGTATCTGTTCATATTCAGGAAACTTGCTAGAGATAGAGGGCGTGCCATATTGTATATAATCAAAAAATTTATTGCTAAGGGAATAATAATAACTCAAACCATCATTTTTCAAAACATTATATCCCAATGTAGCTTCTTCAGTTAACTTACCCAATTCTTCGGGTTTATATAATCCCTTAAAAATTATTTTGTCTTTCAAATTTAGAGTTTTTACCAATGCCCTTAATTCAATTTCAATATCGCCTACACCGATAATCCATAGCGTTGCCTCAATTGATTGCATAGCCTGTATCAATTGTTCCAAGCCTCGACCTCGATTCAACGCCCCTTGGTATACAATTAATCTTCTATTATATTTATTTGTAATGTAGGCATCATCTATATTTATATGTTTTTGAAAGGGTACATTTCTAATCACCTTAAACTGTTTGCCTAAATTATTAGATAATACTTTAGCTAATTCGGATGCCACAGTATAACATAATACTGCTTTTTTTATTCCCAATTTTTCAATATTCTTCCATATTTTTTTTACAAATTTCCTATCGGTTACTTCGGGCACTTCGGTAAAATATTCATGGGCATCATAAACTAGCTTCTTGCCTTTAATGTTTGATACTAAAGCATGGGGTAATATTGTATCTGCATCTATGGCACCATATATATCGAACTTATTGAACAACAAAAAAAAGAATAACCTAATATTATACTCTGCATAAAAAGGCATGCCCTTATTAAATATACATTTGATGCGTTTTTGTCTATATACTTTCTCATCAAGTGGTTTACTACTTTTCAGCAATCTACCTACTAATAAAATATCATAACCATGCGATGACAAGGTGCCGCATATCCTTTGCATACGTTGGTCGTAGCTAAGGTCATTGATGACGGTAAAAACTATTTTTTTACCTGAGTTCAAATAAAGATATTTTTTATATGTTCATTTAGCCCCTCTATATCTCCTCTGAGGGGAGACTGATTCCTATAAATTTTTGGCATTATCTTCAATTATGAAATATCCAATTATTATATCATCATTATTTGCAGATCGTCTGCAATTACCAATCTCCCTAAAGTTTTTGCTTTCACTTCTTCCACGGTTACGTCGGGTGCAATTTCTACCAATTTAAACCCTTCGGGTGTGATCTCGAACATGCCTAATTCGGTCACTACTTTTTTCACACATGCTACACCCGTAATAGGCAAATCGCATTTGGAGAGCAACTTACTTTCGCCCGCTTTATTTATATGTTGCATCGCTACTATTATATTATCAGCCGAGGCCACCAAGTCCATCGCACCGCCCATCCCTTTCACCATTTTTCCGGGAATTTTCCAGTTGGCTATATCACCTTTATCGCTCACTTCCATTGCACCTAACACAGTGAGATGAACGTGTCCACCACGTATCATGGCGAAGCTGGTTACAGAATCGAAGAAGGAAGAACCAGCAATAGTGGTGATAGTTTGTTTGCCTGCATTAATAAGGTCTGGATCTTCCTCGCCTTCAAATGGGAAAGGGCCCATACCCAGCATTCCGTTTTCACTTTGCAACACTACATTGATGCCCTCAGGTATATAATTGGCTACCAAGGTTGGAATGCCAATACCCAAATTTACATAATACCCATCTTTAAATTCACGGGCTATACGTTTGGCTATCTGATTTTTATCTAACATAATGAATTTGTTTGAGTTGCAAATATAGGATTATCTTCCAAGTTTGTAAAATGTCAAAATAATTATATCTATTTTAGATATAGAATTCTATACTACAGGAAGAATAATCTCGCTAGAATGAATAGCTTATTCCAATTGAATACAAAATATTATTTGTTGAAGTTTTCTTTTCCATAGGATGATGGTTTTCTGGATACTGTTCCGCAATATACAGAAATTTCATAGCTTTAAGTCTGGCATCTATACATATATATTTATACAGTTTATATTGAAAATCCAAACCAACTTGAGCCCCTACATTAATATAATCATGTGATAATATATTCCACTCCCATCTGTAATAATTAACATGAATATATTCATGATTTAACC
>JAWXAU010000020.1 GCA_034439655.1 Bacteroidota bacterium
CAAGTGCTTAGATTATTTATACTATATATATATATATATATGGCCAATGATGAGTAGATGTTTGTCTAGTCTTCGAATTCCTGATAACTATCGGGACAGACTGACAAACATGCACCTTACTCATAACCCCAACTTCAAAATCTCCTGCTGCCATTTCCATGCAGAGATCATCGCATCAGCCAATGATAATTTTGTTTTCCAACCCAACTCCTTGTTCGACTTGGTGCAATCGGCCCAAATTTGTATGACATCACCGTCACGCCTTGGGCCATACTGGTGATTGGCTTTCACCCCTGTAGTTGCTTCAAAAGTATTTATTGCGTGTTTTACCGAAACGCCTTCACCAGTTCCCAAATTATATAATTCATACGTATATAATTGTTTGTTGTTTAACATACGCTCTACTGCGGCCACATGTGCATCTGCAATATCAACTACATGTATATAATCGCGTATACAAGTTCCATCGGGTGTATTATAATCACTACCAAAAACAGTGATCATGTCGCGTAAACCAGCCGCTGTCTGTGTAATAACTGGTATCAAATTACTGGGTTGACCAATGGGCAACTCCCCTATCAATCCTGACTCGTGGGCACCTATCGGATTAAAATAACGTAACGCAATTGCATTGATAGTTCCTGTTTTTGTCGTATCAACTAATATCTCTTCGCAAATTCTTTTCGTGTTTCCGTAAGGTGATTCTGCGGGCTGTAAAGGACAATTTTCATCCACCGGTAATTGGGTTGCATTTCCATATACACTGCACGAAGAAGAGAACACCAAATTCTTTACTTGATGTTTTTGCATGGACTGTATTAAGGTAACGAGTCCGCCCAAATTATTATGATAATACTTCAAGGGCTCGGCCACCGATTCTCCCACAGCTTTATACGCAGCAAAATGTATCACACCTGATATATCACTATTCTCAGCAAATAGTTTGTCCATTTGCACGGCATCGCACACATCCATATTATAATACTTGGGACGTACGCCACTAATTTGCTCAATGCGATCCAATATAAACAAATGGCTATTGGATAAATTATCGACTATAATAACTTCATAGTTTTGCTCAATGAGGGCCACTGCAGTATGACTACCGATATAGCCAATACCGCCGGTCACGAGTATTTTTGATTTTTTATTTTGCATTTTTCATTTTTTTACACCGTCATTCTGAGTCTCGTCAAACGATAATTTCTAATATTTAGAAATACTTTATAGACGCTACGAAGAATCTCATCATAAGTAACGCTTCAAAATAATTGCAAATTTAAATGATTTGGGGTTAGATTTAACTCACAATCAAAACATGATAGCAAATACCCTATTCTTCCTTTTTTAATCTTCTGTGCTCACCGAAGTAATCTATATTAAAGAAATTTTCATTATACCCTTTTCTATCTGCATGTACATATAATGCATGCAATGCAACATATTTCAATAATTTCCCTTCATCCTTAGTTAAAAGAAAATAAACGTGCAATTACAATCAATATGTTTTTCATTATAGAAATATTTTAATTAAACATATAATCCACTACATGGCAAAAATATTCAAATTATTTTTTACTAAAAAAATAAATTTATATCAATCTCACCAAACCATCCTTTAATATATATTTCTGTCCGCTTTCAGAACAAGTGGCTTCATTATTTGAATTGAATATTAATTTATTCCCCCGCTCACTTACCCATCCCGTTTGCCTAGCAGGATTACCCACTACCAATGCATAATCTAGGATATCTTTAGTTACTACAGAGCCCGCTCCTATCATAGCATAAGCACCGATGGTATTGCCACATATAATAGTAGCATTGGCACCTATTGTTGCTCCGCGTTTTATGATAGTCTTTTTAAATTCTTCTTTGCGTTCTATAAAACTTCTCGGGTTTATTACATTGGTAAAAACCATACTCGGCCCCAAGAAAACATCATCTTCGCAAACAACACCTGTATATAATGATACATTGTTTTGCACTTTTACATTATTACCTAAAACTACACCGGGAGCTACCATTACATTTTGTCCCAATATACAATTATTACCCAGACTGCTACCAGGCATTATATGGCAGAAATGCCAAATTTTACAGCCCTCCCCTATTCCACAACCATCATCTATAATGGCTGTAGGATGTATATAATATTTTGGCGGGGTTTCGATAGTATATAATATATTTACAAGTTAGTTGAGCTTATGAAAAAATTCACAACTTGGCAATTTGTTACTGAGGTCATCCATAGTAAATCGCAACTCTTCGATAATCCCAATAACCCCGCAAGCTTGCGGAGGGACAGCGTGACAAATCGTAAATCGTAAATCGTACTCACCGCGACGAGGTACATCGTACATCTTAATAATCACCTAAAGTTTCTTCCAATTGACCAAGTGCATCTGCAGTTTGTTCGGCATTGGGGAATATGCCATGCCATTTATGGCTGCCCATCATATAGTTTACGCCTTGTCCCATTTCTGTTTTCATTAATATACAAACGGGTATGCCTGTTTTTTGACCAAGTGTTTTGGCTTCTTGCAATTTGTTCATCACATCTTCCATATCATTTCCCTCCATATCAATTACCTTCCATTCAAATGCTTCGAACTTGCTACGCAGATTTTGGAAACCCATAATATCTTTGGTGTCTCCATCTATTTGTCGACCATTTACATCAACTGTTAAAATAAGATTGTGAATTTTGTTGTGCCCCGCAAACATGAGTGCCTCCCATATTTGTCCTTCCTGCAATTCGCCATCGCCACAAAGGCAATATACAGTTTTATTATCTTCATTCAGTTTTTTAGCAATAGCTGCACCCACCGCTACTGATAGTCCTTGGCCCAATGAGCCAGAAGCAATACGCACACCGGGCAAATGCTCGTGTGTGGTAGGATGCCCTTGCAAACGGCTATCAATCATACGAAAAGTAGCCAGCTCTTTTTTATCGAAATAACCACTATGTGCCAGCACTGAATAAAATACTGGAGAAATATGACCATTCGACAAAAAGAAAATATCTTCTCCTTTCCCATCAATATTAAACTTTCCAGGATGATGCTCCATCACACCAAAATAAAGTGCGGTAAAAAAATCGGCACAGCCAAGTGAGCCACCGGGATGACCTGATTTTGCACTTGCCACCATTCTTACGATATCACGCCTAACCTGCGAGGCAATGCTTTTGAGTTCAGTTATATTACTTGTCATAATGTGTGGACGAAATTAGGCAACTTGTAACTTTATATAGCGAAATTAGTTACGATATTTGCACACAAATTATTCCCCATTTTTTGAAAATCAGATTCGTTTCCGTTTTATTTTTTACCTGCATGATTTTTCAAGCCCAGGCACAAAGTGAATTCAAATCATTTTGTGATACTTTTCTTTGTGCGGTCAAAAAAAAACCATCACTTACTGGATATTTAGATGGCCGTCGTTCTTTTGTAAATAGTTTCCCGGCAAACGTATTTGGAATATTTGGCGGGGTAAATTATGGAAAAAGATTAGATGTAGGTTTAGCTTATTACACTACAGCTTTCTCAACACCTTATGATGTTACGATTAATAAGGGAACTGCTTTTGAATATAAAGCACTACGAAAAATCACGTTCGAATATTTAGCTATAAAAGCAGATTATACTTTTTATAAAACCAAGCATTGGGAATTTTCTGTTCCTATATCAATTGGCAGAGGTAATGGCCATATATATAATTACCATACTGATACCAATAAATTATACAATTATACTGATTTAAAAGTTATGCCGCTTGAAATGGGCGTAACTGGTATCTACTTATTTTATGATTGGATAGGACTCTCTTCAGGATTAAGTTATCGTTTGAACTTAACCAATTGGCAATACTTTAATGAGTTTACAGCTCTAAGCTATACTGCTGGAGTTTCTGTAAGGTTCGGTACACTTTGGAGGCATGTCAAAAAGGGTCCGACACATTGGTACAAAGGCTTCCGCGGGGCTTGTTGCTTATTTTAAATTAGGAAGCTACAGATAGGTTTTTCAAATGTTTCATATGCGAAACAAATGCTCCAAACATAGTAGGATACTCATTATAAGTAATGTTAAACTCTTTGCAAGTATCAATCAAAATCTTATTGATTTTGCGGTAATGCACATGGCTAATTTTGGGGAACAAATGATGCTCAACTTGGAAATTAAGACCACCCAATAGCCATATAAGAACTGGATTGTTGGTGGCAAAATTTGTAGTGGTAAGCAATTGGTGAACTGCCCAGTTCTGTTCAATTTTATCATCCATAGTTACTGGGGTAACAAACTCTGTATTCTCAACGATATGTGCCAATTGGAATACAATAGCCAATATTACTCCATTCACAAATGACATAATGCTATAGCAAATCAATACATTTACAAAACCTACATAATAAGAAGGTATAACAAAGAATATAGCAATGTGTGCAAATTTCGAGACCCAGAAATTAATATGCTCGGCCATGTCCATTTTCTTCATCGGTGTATTCTCAGCAATTTTCCCTGTAAAATACTTTTTAAAGTCGCGGTAAAACACCCAAAAAAAGTATAATAAGCCATAAGCAAACATACAATATATATGTTGGAAACGGTGGTACCACTTATGTTGTTGTTCTTTGTGCAAACGCATAAAAGGTTTGATGTCTATATCATCATCCATACCTTCAACATTGGTATAAGTATGGTGATTTTGATTGTGTTTCTGTTTCCAAAGGAATGAGTTACCGCCCAATACATTTAAGGAATGAGCCATCACTTCGTTCACCCATTTGCTTTGCGAGTAACTACCGTGGGCTCCATCGTGCATCACATTAAAACCAATAGCGGCAACATTAAGTCCGCCAATAGAACACAATGCTACAACCAACCATATTTGAGATGGGGTAAAAAACACCAACCAAGAATAAATGAATGCGAGCGAGGCAATGAGAATTCCTGTTTTGAGGTAAAGCTTCCAGTTACCAGTAGGGTTTATTTTGTTTTGGATGAAATAACCATTAATACGATCACGTAGGGTATTGAAAAATTGGTTATCTTGATTTGCAAATTTAATTTTTGACATGTAAAGTTATATAGCTAAAAAGCGTTGCAAATATAGGTCTAATTTTCCTAGCATTCAGATTTTTTAGTCCACACTTGTATAACATATTGATTTAAAACAAATAACGAATCACGATTACAATTAACGCAATAAGGAACATAAAGATGGAAATACGGTTCATTCCATGCATAAAACGAACATTGATATCAGGCTTAGTACCCGTATTTACAGGCTTTCTGATATATAAATAGATAAGAAATTTATTCCACATAAGGATTTTTGATTTACGATATACCTCGTCGCGGCGATTACGATGTTTGATTATTGATTTACGATCTATGATTTGTTGCTGACGCTTGATTTATTTTTGTCGATAGCTTATGATGCCAAGCCCCTATTCGCCGCGGCGAACTGAATCTTGAATCCTATTCCTTAATAGGCTTATTCTCCAAAACAACTTCTTTTTCCAATTGCTCAGCAGTGATTGTCTCAGGGTTTATTTTTTTCTCTTTTAGTTTTTCTAACGCCGCATTCAATTCATAACCATATAAAATAATGAGGGCATTGAAATAAATAAGAAGCAAAATAACCAATAAGGTTCCTATTGAACCATACAATTTATTATAGGAATTGAAATTGTTTACATAATAGGCAAATATAGCAGTGGCCCCTATTGTGAAAGCAGTGGCCAACAGGATACCTGGGTTGAGCAAATCGAACTTCCTTTTTACAGTACTGCCAAAATAATACATACTTGCGATTACAAGCTGATATAAAAAAATAGTGAAAGCCCATTTCACCACTACCAGCGTGTAATAAGTAAACTTATCTGATATATAATGTTTATGAGCCATCCAGTTCAATCCATACTGCCCCACCGTGAATAAAGCAATAGCGATTACCACCGCTAAAGATAGCAGAAGTGTAAGGTATAATGAAAGTAACCTTCTTTTTAACTCGGTTCGTTTTTCTTCTGCCGAGTCATATAAACTGAATGCCTTGAACATATTAAAAAAAGCATTGCTGGCAAACACCATGGCCGAAAAGAAACCAAATGACAATAAGCCCCCGTGTTGGTTTTTCAATATATCGGTCAATGTTTTTTCGACAGCTTTAAATGCACTTGTTGGAATTAAAGTGCTTAGGTACGACATGATCTCTTTATGAAAATCGCCAATGGGGATAAATGCGATGAGGGTGAAAAAGAAAATGGCGGCAGGAAACAAAGCTAAAAAAAAATTGAAGGCCATTGCCGAAGCCCGCATACTAATATCGTTGTACTGAAAAGTGAAAGTAAAATATTTTACAATTGCCCCAATGGGCACTTTTTCTAGCCCAGGGAGCGATACCCTATTGAACCAGCGGATAAAAGCACGGTAAAAAACTTTCTTTTTGTAATTCGTAAACCAAGACATTTGCTGCAAAAATCGTTATATAATATTTATTATCATCATTTTTAAAATAAAAGACCGCAACTTTGCAACCCGAATGAAAAAGTTTACTGTTAAAATTCTAATCCTCACTGCCATTTGTTGTGCGGTTAATTATGGCTTACAAATGTTAATGCCTAAATGGAACTTGAAACCTGTCTATCCAGCCATTTTATATTATTTAGCGATTACTTTGTTGGTTTTTTTCATCAGCATGATGGGTGTGGGAAAAAACAACAAATTATTTATCAAAGCTTTTATGACAGGGCTAAGTTTGCACCTCATGTTCAGTGTGGGTGGACTGGCTGCTTGGCTTATCTTTCTAAGGGACTCCACTGTGCCGCTTAATATTCCATTCATCGTTTCTTATTTATTATTAAATATTTTATTCACAGGATTTGAAATTATGAATTTGATAACTACCTTGCGACCGTTTTCAAAAAAGAATTAAATCCGTGAGAAGTACTGTTAAATCAAGAAAGTTTATAAATTATTTCTTCAAATATTTTGGAGTACTCGTGTTTTTCACGACATTTTCGGTAGCCAAGGCCGAACACGAGCCCGCTCACGAAGCCACTTCTGAGCATCACGATAAAGCCCACGACAAATTTAAACCGGGCGAAATGATTTTCGACCACATTAAAGACAACCACGATTGGCATTTGTGGGATTATAATGGTCATCCTGTTAGCATATCTCTTCCTGTTATTATATATAGCCCTGGTAAAGGCCTCGAAAATTTCTCTTCTTCACATTTCGAACATGGCCATGCCTCTTATATGGGATATAAATTGGTCAACAAAAAAATTGTTGCTGAGGACGGACATAAATTCTACGATATCTCCATTACCAAAAATGTAGCAAGTATGTTGCTCGGAGTTTTGCTTTTATTAGTTGCTGCTCTTTATGCTGCCAAACGTTACAAAAAGAATTCAGGCAAATTATATGGTGTACAATCATTTCTTGAGCCTGTTATTTTGTTCATCCGTGATGATGTTGCAAAACCTTCCATCGGCGAAAAAAGATATGCCCGTTATATGCCTTTCTTATTAACGGTGTTTTTCTTCATCCTTATTAATAACCTTATGGGGCTTATCCCTATTTTTCCATTCGGGGCTAACGTAACTGGCAATATAGCCGTTACCATGGTATTGGCAGTACTTACCTTTATTATAACAACTTTCTCAACCAATGCAGCTTATTGGAAACATATATTCATGCCTCCAGTACCTATAGCTATGTATATTATTATAGTGCCTATCGAAATATTGGGCGTGTTTTTAAAACCACTGGTATTAATGATACGTTTGTTTGCAAACATTACAGCAGGACATATTATCATACTGGGCTTCTTTAGCTTGATATTTATATTTGGCGAAATGAGCAAACCACTCGGTTATGGTGTAACGGTATTATCGGTTGCCTTTAACTTAGCCATGAACTGTCTCGAGCTTTTGGTAGCTTTCCTTCAAGCATACGTTTTCACCTTACTTGCATCCATGTATTTTGGACAAGCAGGCGAAGAACATCACCATGAAGAAGCACATCATTAATAGAATATAATTTTAAACTCAATATAACTAACAATTAAATAAATAAAACCATGAGTCTTTTAAATGTAATTATGCAAGCGGCTGTTGACAATTCAGCAGGATTTGCCAAAATGGGTGCAGGTATCGGTGCTGGTATTGCTGCATTGGGTGCAGGTGTAGGTATTGGCCGCATTGGCGGTAGTGCCTTGGAATCTATTGCCCGTCAGCCAGAAGCCATCGGCGACATCCGTACAAACATGATCCTTGCCGCTGCCCTTGTAGAAGGTGCTGTGTTCTTTGGTATCGTGCTGTGCTTGTTGATCTTGTTCGTTTAATCTGCAACAAATCTTTAACAAAGTTACAGGTGGCGGGCATCTGCTTTCCACCTGTGGCTTTATACAAGTGCATCAAATTTTTTCAATTAAAAAAAAACCAAGTAATACTTAACCCAATATGGATTTAGTTACACCCGGACTCGGACTGCTGGTATGGGCCACTGTAGTCTTCCTAATATTACTCTTTATATTAGGCAAATTTGCTTGGGGACCTATCCTCAAAGCATTGAACGATCGTGAGAAAAAAATCACGGACTCACTCGAACTCGCCGAAAAAACTCGCCTCGAGATGGAAAACATTAAGGCGGGCAATGAGAAAATGCTAAAAGAGGCCAGCATCGAGCGTGACAAAATTTTGAAAGAAGCCAAAGAAATGCGTGACTCAATTGTAGCCACTGCAAAAAAATCGGCTGATGAAGAAGGTCGTCGCATGATAGCCCAAGCAAAAGACAGTATCGAAAAAGAAAAATCTGCTGCCATGGCCGAGCTTAAAAATCTATCTGCAACTATTGGGGTAGAAATTGCTGAGAAAATTCTTCGCAAAAAATTGGAATCGAATACCGAGCAAGATGCTCTGATTGCTGATTATATCAATCATCTTAACCTTAACTAATATATAATGGCTGAACATAGAGTATCTGGACGTTATGCAAAATCATTGGTTGATTTAGCAGTAGCCAATAAACAACTGGATGCAGTGAAGGCTGATGTGGATTTGATTTTGGGAACTTTAAAAAGTAACCGCGATTTATTTAATGTATTACAAAGCCCTATCATTAATAGCGGTAAAAAAACAACTATTGTAGACGCGGTATTTAAAGGCAAAGTGAGTGAAACTACTTATCAGTTTTTGAATTTGGTAATTGAGAAAAAACGTGAACCTTTATTATGGGATATCTGCAATTCTTTTACAAATCTATTTAATACTATTAATGGTATCATTAAAGTAAAAGTAACTACGGCTGTTGCTCTTGCCGAAAAGCCCAAGGCGGAAATTGAAGCTTATCTTCAAAAAAATACAGGAAAAAAAATAATACTAGAAACGGCTGTCGATCCCAATATTATTGGGGGTCTCGTTATCCGTACCGAAGATGGTTTGTATGATGCCAGCATCTCAAACCAACTCACCAAAATTAAACAGACACTTAACAAAGTTCATATTTCATAAACTATTATAATCATGTCAACAATAAGACCAGACGAAGTATCAGCCATTATCCGCGAACAACTTGCGGGCTTCAAAAGTGAATCACAACTTGAAGAAGTAGGTACTGTATTACAAATAGGTGATGGTATTGCCCGTATTTATGGGCTTACCAAAGTTCAGTCGGGCGAGCTGATTGAATTTGAAAACAACCTCCGTGGTATCGTACTTAACCTTGAAGAAAACAATGTGGGTGCGGTGTTGCTAGGTAGCTCAGAAAATGTAAAAGAAGGTGATACCGTAAAACGTACAGGCAAAATTGCTTCGCTTAAAGTAGGTGAAGGTTTATTGGGCCGTGTAGTGGATACACTCGGTAATCCCATAGATGGAAAAGGACCCATCACTGGCGAACTATATGAAATGCCTTTGGAGCGTAAAGCCCCTGGGGTAATTTTTAGAGAGCCTGTAAAAGAGCCTTTGCAAACAGGTATCAAAGCTATCGACTCGATGATTCCAATCGGTCGTGGCCAACGTGAGTTAATCATTGGCGACCGCCAAACTGGTAAGACCGCAGTTGCTATTGATACTATCATCAACCAAAAAGAATTTTACGATGCTGGCAATCCAGTATATTGTATATATGTAGCTATCGGGCAAAAAGGTTCTACCGTTGCTCAAATAGTAAAAACCTTGGAAGACAATGGTGCGATGCCTTATACAGTTGTGGTAACTGCTACTGCTTCCGATCCAGCACCCATGCAATTCTTTGCCCCGATGGGCGGTGCCGCTATCGGTGAATTTTTCCGCGATACAGGTCGTCCTGCATTAATTGTTTATGATGATCTTTCAAAACAAGCCGTTGCTTATCGTGAAGTATCTTTATTGCTTCGTCGTCCTCCAGGGCGTGAAGCTTATCCTGGTGATGTATTCTATTTGCACAGTCGTTTATTAGAGCGTGCCTGTAAAGTTATTGCCAATAATGAAATCGCTTCGCAAATGAATGACCTTCCTGAATCGATGAAAGCCATCGTAAAAGGTGGAGGTTCACTAACTGCTCTCCCTATTATTGAAACACAAGCTGGTGATGTATCAGCATATATTCCTACCAACGTAATTTCTATTACCGATGGTCAGATATTTTTGGAAAACAACCTCTTCAACTCAGGTGTACGCCCTGCTATTAACGTGGGTATATCAGTAAGTCGTGTGGGTGGTAATGCTCAAATTAAATCAATGAAAAAAGTGGCTGGTACTCTTAAACTTGACCAAGCACAATATCGTGAATTGGAAGCATTTTCTAAATTCGGTTCCGACCTCGATGCAGCTACCAAAGCCGTGTTGAACAAAGGAGTTCGTAACGTGGAAATTTTGAAACAAGGACAGTTCTCTCCTATGTCGGTCGAGAAACAAGTAGCTATTGTATACTTAGGAAGTAAAGGTTTATTGAACTCAATCCCTGCCGAAAAAGTACGTGATTTTGAAGCCGCTTATTTGCAAATGTTAGATACCAAACATAATGATACTTTGAAAGCTTTGAAAGCTGGAAAAATTGATGAATCTGTTACTGATGTTTTGGAAAGCGTTTGTAAAGATTTATTACATAGTTATCAATCGTAAATCAAATCCGTCGCGACGGAGTAAATATTAAATATTAAATTGTTTTGGCAAATTTAAAAGAAGTAAGGGTACGCATCAAGTCGGTAAGCTCAACACAGCAGATTACCAAAGCCATGAAATTGGTGAGTGCTACCAAATTGCGTAGGGCACAAACTGCCATTATGCAAATGAGACCTTATGCCCAAAAGCTGCAAGGTATTATGCAAAACGTGGGTGACAATATTGATTCGCCTGAATTAAAAAGTTATTTCAGCCAACGCAAAGTACAAAAAATATTATTGGTTGTAATTACCAGCGACCGTGGATTATGCGGAGGTTTTAATGCCAATGTGGGCAAAATGGGACGTGCTTTAATTACCGAAAAATATAAAGATATTGCTGATGCCGGCAAATTAGATATGATGTTTATTGGCAAAAAAGGCCAGGAATTTTTCAATAAATATAAATACATCAAACAGATTACTAATTTCCGAGATTTGTTCCAAAACCTAAACTCTGATGGTGCTTTTGCAGCAGCCGAATGGATATTGGAAGCATTTGCCAATAAGGAATATGATGTAGTGGAAATACTATATAATGGTTTTAAAAATGCGGCCACACAAATACTTACCGATGAGCAAATGTTGCCCGTAGCAAAAGCAAAATCCGACAGTAATGCTGCAAGCAAAAACGATTATATATTTGAGCCCGATAAAACAGAAATATTGGAAGATTTAATTCCACGTTCACTCAAAACACAATTATATAAAGCCTGCCTAGAATCATTTGCTGCTGAGCATGGTGCCCGTATGATATCGATGGATAAAGCTACCGACAATGCTGGTGAATTAATTAATGAGTTGAAACTACAATATAACCAAGCACGTCAAGCATCTATTACCAAAGAGTTAAGCGAGATTGTAGGTGGTGCCGCTGCGATGGCGAGCTAATCCTACCATCATTCTGAGTGATAGTTCGAGCGAAGAATCTGTTAGAATCGAAGGGTTACATTTTATATTTTTCCTATTGAAGAATGGCAAACGCTAAAATCAAAGTACACTGATTTGCAGAAAGAAGAAGCAGAAAATGTGCTGGAATTAGAACCGTGGCAAAAGAAAATTATCGATGAAAGACTAAGTGACTATTATACTAACCCCAAAGATATAGCTGACTTTGATATAACAATTGACGATGTTGAAAAAGGCTTATGAGTTATTCTTTTGTTAGCAGGCCCGCTGTTAAAGATGATATCATTGGCATCACCAATTATTACAAAAATATCTCCCCGAAACTTGCATAACAGTTTTTGTTTCGTATCCGAGAAGCTAAGATTTATATAGCTCAATCGCATAGGGAACTATGCATTGTGGAAGACCGCAATTTTCAATAATATGTATAAATTATCGTTCCATTTTTACCAGGAGCTCCATGCTTATATGGAGTATTCGTTTTTGGCATTTTCGCAACATTCCACTTTGGAGGGCTATATGCTATTTCAGAATTTGTATAATAGAGCCTACCTCTTCCAGACATTATAAGAGCCGGATCAGTGTTGTAATAATATCCTGCTTTAGGTGCAATTGAAAGCGTTATTTGTAGAAAACTTACTCCTCCTTGCCCTTTCTGTCCTCCTTCATTTGTTATTCTTATCTGGTCTATGTATTCCCTATAAATTTTGTCGGCATATACCATCACATCTCCACCATTACCGCCATTACCTCCGGTTCCGCCTTTGCCAGCAAGACCCCATTTAAGAACAGAATCCGTTTTTTCAATATACCCACATTTACCTCCGTCTCCAGCGTTTGTTCCATTTCCAGCTATGATGTAAAGCGAGAAAATACCGCCATTCATAATATCTAAATAATATATATAGGATGTATCGGACGCAGTAACTGTTATTTGTGCTATGGAATCAATATTGTTTGCTCGGCCTACCCTGATGTCCAAATCCTGGCCCCTAATACCATCAACCATCCGATCCATTTTTTCCGTTTATTGAATCCATGACGATATTATGAAACTTATATTTTGTAGCTGAGTCTATTCTATTGCCATCCTTGTCGATTCCATGGAACGTTTGTTTTGTCGTTGAGTCTATTCTATAAATTTTGCCATTATTTCCATCTCTTTGTACCTCTGCTAAAAGAATAGGTTTAAAAATCGTTCTTTCATTTGAACATAAATAGATTTTGGTATTAAAAAGGTATTTATTGTTTTGTTAGTTTTCCTGTTGACGAAGTTTATATATTTATTAATTTGGGGATTTTCGTATTTAAGTTTATACTTTCCATGCTTAAAATGAACATCTCCAGTAACCATTATTTCATTTAGAATACTACTGTTTTTGGGTTCAGAGTCATTGCGATAGAAATTTGGAGAGGCCAGTTTTATGCTGCCATCATCAAAATATACTTTTATGCCGCTCTGAAAAATATTGTGAAAATAATCACGATTCCTATCCCCAAATATTGGTTCAATTTTTAAAATGCTCAGTAATAAAATTTGAAAAGTTAATTCCTAACAGCGGAGATCTACATCGTAAATCAAAAACCTTAAACCAATAAAACAAAAAAGGCCAACTCATGGAGCTGACCTTTTAAATTTTTAGTCCCGAAAGCTATCGGGATGGCTTAGAAACCTTTTTTAGCTACGCCATCTTTAATAGCTTGCAGGGCTTTTGCTTCGCCCATAATAGCAGCCATTTTGTTGCCTTTGCCATCATGTCCTTTAGCCATGTAGCCACCTTTAGCAGTTTTGCTTACTACAGCATCCTGCATAGGTACATTCTTTTCTTTGGTGTTAAGGCAATAAGCCTTGATCATTTTTGTTGCGTCCATTTTGTTGTTTTATTTTATTTGTACGGCAAACGTAGGTGAGAAATCTGTAATTCAATCAGTCTTTTTACGTCTGTGGAGTTTATATGGAAAACTTCTCGTTATGTGAGAAATTGCGGATGTTGTCCAATAATCTAGTTTTTGGTGGGTTTACTGGTAATAGCTTACTTTTGCCAATCGTTGTCAGTCTGAGTTCATCACTGGAAAAATAAAAAATTTAAAATAAAAATTATAAAATACCATGGAGCCCTTAATCATAACAAACACTATCACCATCAATGCCCCTGCTGCTATAGTATGGGACGCATTGGTAAATCCTGAGCAAACAAAAAAGTATATGTTTGGTTGCGAAACAGTTTCCGATTGGCAAGTAGGAAGCAGTTTAATTTGGCGGATGGATTATGAAGGAAAAGAATTTATAGCCGTAAAAGGGAATATTGTAAAAATAGAACCTGATATATTTTTAGCCTATACCGTCATCGACCCCAATAATCCCAATATAGAAGATATTCCTGAAAACTATTTAACGGTAACGTACAGTTTACATTCAGATTTGCCAACTTTGCAATCGGGCACGCAAGCAAAGGTGTCAAATCTGCACACGCCAAACGACCAAACTATTTTGACCGTTACCCAAGGAGATTATAATACTGTAGCAGATGGCGAAAAAAGATATAAGGATTCCTATAATGGAGGAGAAGGATGGAATCCGATTTTACTAAAGATAAAGGAAGTGCTTGAAAGCAATGTTTAATGCCATATTAAATAATTACGAATGTCGTTCGCCGCGGCGAAACGAATTACAACTATACGGCGTCAGCAATACGCCGCGGCGGAAACCATTAATCATTATCAAATAACTATTTGTTCCACTTATAAATTAGCACCTGTGTTTCTTTTTTGTAAAACTTGATTTACATTTGTTCTTTAAATCTTAACAGCATGGAGCCAAATCTATTATATCAAGCAATGCAATATCGAGTGGATGGGAAATCGCTGCAAGAAATACATACTATTTTATCTAGTGAAGGATTTGGAGAAGACGAAATTTCGGATATTATATATCATACTCAAAAAGTCTATCATGCCAAAATTAGAAATCACGGTTTTATTGCAATACTGATAGGTGCAGCAATACTTCTAATTGGTTTCTTTATACTATTATCAATTGAGTTCGACAACCCCTATTTCGAATATGTATTATATGGCTTAAATATCATTGGTGCCACATTGGTGTTTTATGGGCTAGTAAAAATATTGGGATGGTAATTGATAAATGACCCGCTACCAAGAGATAAATGCAGCCCTGCACTAGCTCTTCATCAGTAGCTGATTTCATTTTCTGTTCAGATGCTGAACAGACTTCATAAATAAAAAACGTTGCCTTGGTGTACTTATTTTTTTCTAGGCCATGCAAAAATATAATAAATATGGCATTAAAGCGGTATCCCCATTGCTGTTTTTAACTATGATGGTTCGATAAAGTTTATTTGATTAAATGAAGACTATGACTCGGCTTTTGTAAAATAAAAAAAAATCCCGCCGCGGCGGGGCAAAATATAAAATATAAAATTAAAAATATTCTCAGGGCGTGCCGCCGAAGCGGCGTCGGGCTATTCGCTGCAAGTCCTTGCTCGCCCGATAGCTATCGACCCCTCACTGTGGCCTGCCGGCGGCAGATCCGCTGCTATCCCTCACGCATCTTATGCGTCATAACATAGCCATAACTATTTGCTCATTATTAACACACGCTAGTGATATATTTAAACCTTGTTTAAATATATCATTTTTTTGAAGAAGTTGTATAAAGAAGATTCGATTCTAGAACTTTTTTCTTGTTATTTGCATCCATAAGAAAAAATTAACAATAAAATTCTTTGAAAAAACCTTAAAGTACCAAGGACGGTTAAGTTCATCAATATCAGAATTTAATACTGTTGCTAATTATGCAC
>JAWXAU010000021.1 GCA_034439655.1 Bacteroidota bacterium
ACCGCTTATAGTAAGTGATGAGCCACTACCAAAGGTTCCCGAATTTAATAAATTGGCATCAGCTATTTGGAGTTTTTCGGAAGGCGATGTGGTGCCAATTCCAACATTACCTGAGTTATTGTTATATATATCATTGCCATTTGCACTAAGGTAATTAGTATTTGGAATGCCAAACCAAGCGGATCCATTATAATAATAGAATTGGTTGACCGTGCTGTCATAAACCAACAATCCATTGGCAGGGCTGTATATATTCGTCCGTTCTGTGGTTGACAGGCGAGGTATTAGTAAGCCTTTAGCATTTGATTTAATCTCGAGTGCCGCTGAAGTATCAGGACTTGTGGTGTTGATGCCTACTGATTGGGCATTTGCGAACCTGATACAGGCGGTGAGCAAAATAAGTGTTAATAGTTTTTTCATTGTGGTAATTATTTTATTGATGATTGTGTGGTTAATTTTTTAGCTGATGATAAACCATAGTTGTCGGATACTTTTGCCACGGGCTGCGAATACTGTTGCTGCATTTTGGTTTCTCTTAGTTCAAACCACAGCCATACGATAATGGAAAAAGCTACAGCCATTACGAAAACCATAATCACATAATGAATATAACTTCCAGTTTTTTCTTGTGAATTTTTTGCTTGAATTGTCATGGTGCAAACATGCCGCATTGAGCTAACTATTTCCAAAAACCAACCCGTATCAAATGTGTAACAAGTGCGTAACAAAAGCGTAACAAGCCTATAAACAAGCAAGTTGAATTAATTAATACCAACGAGAATGGTCACATTAATTTAAAATAATTTAAGAAAATACTGAAATCTTTGGTTTAAATTTATTACCCAATGCAAAAAACACGAATCATATAAGAGAACTTAGACGAGATAAAACTGAATTTACTAAATACTTTCAAGTAAATCTTCTAGGCCACCTTCTTCTTCCAAACTAAGTTTTTTCCTTAATCGGTGTCGACTCATTCTCACTGCATCAGATGAAATACCCAGCATAGCGGCCATTTCTTTATTAGACAACTGTAATTTACTTAATGCCATAAAACGTGTTTCAGCCGGACTCAAATCTGGAAGTTTGGTTTTAAGTCGGTATAAAAAATCACCATGTACCTTCTCGAAAAGTTGGGTAAAATGATCCCATTGCTCATCCGTCAGAATAATGGCGTGTCGAATTTCTGATAAAGCCTTACTATCATAAACTGGTTCATTGGTCTTACTCAATTCCACTTCAAATCTCTCAATCATTTCATTCTTTTGGTGAATATTTGCTGTAAACTCCTCCAATTGAATCGTAGAAAGTTGTAGCTCCTTTTTAGCCGCTTCGCTTACAGCATTCAGTAATTTCTCTTTTTGGATATGCTTAAGCTTTTGTCTGTTCAATATAAGTATAGCAATAATTACCAAAAACAGAATTCCCGCTAACAAACTATTTCGTATATAAGTATTCAGTTTCTTTTCACTATTCAATTGGTTTACCTCATTCTGATGTGCCTCATTTTGCAGTTTCATTTTGGCAGTTGACAAGATTGCATTGTTATATTTTTTTTGAACAGAATCTCTTGCCACCGAAGCGGAATCAGAATATCGCCAAGCTAACATTCCATCTCCTTTAGCGGCATATATAGTTGACAAAGTATTATATATTTTTCGCAGTAGCTTATAATCCGTGAAACCTTTATTCATATATATTAACCGTGCTTGCCTTGCCAATAAAAATGAACTATCAAGTTTATGTGTAAGGCGATAAAGCTCGGCTAAAGTGATGATAGAGTGGGCGGCGTTTTTCCATACATTTTTCCGCATGCTGGTTTTTATATCATTTTCGATGAGCGGTTTTGCTTCTGCGTATTTGCCCTGTAGAAAATAAGTAATTCCCATATTCCCTCCTAAAATACCACTCCATAAAGTATCGTTTTTCTTTTCAGCAATATCCATTGCTTTTTCAAAATAATATAGTGCGGAGTCGTACTGGTTAATATTGCGAAAGCACATTGCTAACGAGTTAGTAGTGCTTATTAATAGCCCTATATCAGGATTGTCTTGTATAAGTGTGGCTTCCCTCAAATACTTTTTGGCATTATCATAGTCTTCAAATACCATCAAAAAGCTGGCAAGTCTAAATGTATATTCAAGTTTATATGGGAATTCTATGGAGCTTTGCTTTGAATAAATATTATAGGATTCAAAAAAGAGACTATAAGCCAAATTGATATTTTTTTCTGACTGGTAAACGGCCATCAAATGTGTAGCTTGGGCATAATGATAATTTAAATTGTTTGCCTTGGATTCCTCTATTAAAGCAATCAAAAGCTTTCCCGATTCTTTTTTCTCAGCTCCTATACATATAATCTTGCACAACTTCAATTCTAATGCAATTTCTTTTTCGCCATCTTTTTCAGCCCACTTAATCATGGCTTCCAATTTAGCATGTCCACTATTAGGCCAGTCCTTCATCACTTCTGTTCTAAGGTGAATAAGCAAATAGTAACGCTCAACAAATGTTTTGTTCAGCAAATTCTCGTATTGAGCGTGCACCTGTACCAAAGCACTTAGGTAAAAAATAAAACAAAGTAAAAAAGCTTTTTTCAGCATCATATAATCTGGCAAAAATAGGGGTACTACTTTAATGAAAAGTACATATAACGGAAGTTAAAACATACTTTATAGCAACAGCAGAAGTTTGCCTAATAAAAGCCCCAAAATGTAGCCACTAAAAGTTGATAACTTTGTTAATA
>JAWXAU010000022.1 GCA_034439655.1 Bacteroidota bacterium
AACTACATCCCGAAAGCCCCGCTTAATCCCGATAATTATCGGGATGCGGGGGGATTAGTCCCTTTCTTTTGGACTATTATATATTGAGTTTCGGTATAACGTTATAACTTTGGAAAGTTTTATAATATATAATAAAAAAGCAGCATACCTTTTGTTGATATACTGCTTTTTTAACGACGTCTTTCTAAACTTGTTTCAGAATCTCTTTACCTAAAAATCAATATCCAAATAACATTTCCAAATTCACATCAGTTATCTGTCCAAATTTAATTAGTTCAGGCATTTGTATTTTATTTTTTGAGCCTACCACACATAAGGTATACCCTTGTATATTTATTTCCTTTTTAAAATAATTCTGCAAATCTGTAAAGCTAAGCTCTTTTATTTTTTCATAAATAAGTTTGCGAGAATCCTCGGTGAGGCCCAGTTTGGTCAATTTGTTTTTAAGAGCCAATAAATCTTCTTCATCATACCGTTCACTTTCAATCTGCGACATAATTGATGCTTTTGCTGATATTAATAATTGATCCGTCTCAGGCATTGTTTTGATAAGCTCGTTCATTGAGTTAATTGCCTCGGGCATTTTATCAGCCTGTGTTCCTATATATGCATTAATATAAAAATGTTGGTCTTTATACTCGGGCTGTCTGCTAACCATATAACATGAATATGCCAATGCTTTCGATTCGCGAATTGTTTGAAACACGACCGATCCCATTCCGCCACCATAATACTCGTTGAACATATTGATAATAGGCGTTTGCTGGGCATCATAAGGCGTGCTGTTTCGAACCCATTGCAATTCGGCTTGAACCATATCATAATCTACAAATAATACTTTGTTCTGAGGCAAAAATACCCTCATGAAACGGAAAGGAGGGGGAACTGAATCAAACTTCCCTGTAGTATAATGAAGTTTATCTATCTTTTTACCAATCTTTTTTATTTTTTCAGGGCCATAATAATCTATATGTGGTCGGAAGTTGAAAATTATTTTCACTAATTTGAGTAATTCCTCGGGCGTTTGTTTTTCTAACTCCGTATGATTTAAGTTAAAACTGAATGGATTGATGGGCCCATATAGTGCTAGGTTAGTAAGCCCCTGATTAATTAAGCGTTTATTTTGTTTATTGTCTATTCTGGTTTTTCGCACAATATTCAGATACTCTAAATATTTCTCCTTATCAACTTTAGGGTTTGTAAACAAGTCCTCTACAAGCGACAAAGCTTTATCAAAATTTTCATTGAGTCCTGATATGTTTATATAGGTTTGCCTATCTGTAGCACCAAAATTATATTCACATGCAATATCATAAAAGTTCTTGGCCATTTCTTCCGATGAATGTTTTTCAGTGCCCAAATATTTAAGGTAGCCTAGTGCCAAAGGCAATGCTTTAAAATTAAGCTTGCCAATATCCCAAGTAATGGTGAGATTGAATAATTCATTCTTTGTATTTTGCACCACGCTAAGTTGTATCCCACTTTTTAATTTTGTTTCCATTATTTTATCTTTTAATTCAGCAAATACTGGACTAATAGTTGGCGATGGTATTTCCAATATTTTTTTCGTAAAATCCGACTGCTGACCTGCATTGGTTTCGACAGCAGTTATTTGTGGCTTATCTACTTTTTTGATAGTAGTATCAGTACCTCTTACCTTAATAACGGTAACATAACCCTCGCCCAAATATTTCTTGGCAAAATCCACGATCTCTTGTTTGGTCACTTTACCCATTTCATCAAGTTTGCTATAATATTTACTCCATTCAACCTCGGTTACAAAAGCATCAAGAACATCAAAAGAAACGGAACGACTATCAAGTTGTTTGTGCATTAGTTCTACTCTTTTATTTGCCAAAACTGATTTAATCAATTTTTCATCAAATTCACCTTTTGCTATTTTTTGTATGCTCAGATATATTTCGCGACTCATATCTATAATTATAGGTAACTCATTGCCTGGACTAAGCGTTTTCGGTTTCGCCATTATTTCCATCACACTGTAGTCCATCAATGTATTTACACTCAATGTTAAACTTTGAACTTTTTGTTGTTTCACCAAATCAAGTTCTAAAATACCTGAAGTACCATTGTATAATAAAGCAGCGGTCAAATCCAAAATCATAGCCTCACGTGTGCCAGCACCCGGTGTACGATAACCCATTTTAAGAAAACTTGCATCCGGGCCAGTTACAATCTTAAGTTCTGGCTTACTCAAATATGCATCCTCTGGGAACTTGAGCGGCGGTATTTGACCTGGTTTCATATAGGAGAAATACTTGTCGATGAGCTTTATGGTTGCATCCGGATCTATATCTCCTACCATGATGATGCCCATATTATTGGGGCAATAATTTTTATTATAGTAATCGCGAATGGCTTTTAAACTCGGATTTTTCAAATGCTCAACAGTTCCGATGGTCGTTTGTGTTCCATAAGGGTGAATCTTGAATAAACCAGCCATCAAAGCTTCTTCGGCTTTGCGGTTATCGTTGTCCAAACCAATGTTTTTTTCTTCGTACACAGCTTCTAACTCTGTGTGAAACAATCTAAATACAGGATTGCGGAATCGTTCGCCTTCTATATTTAACCACTTATCTAAATTATTAGAAGGCACATTGTTTATATATACTGTCATCTCGTCGCTTGTAAACGCATTGGTACCACTAGCCCCTAAATTTTGCATCATATTATCATATTCATTTGCAATGGCAAATCTTGATGCGGTAATAGACAATGAGTCAATCACTTTATATATTTGTTTGCGAAAAGCTGAATCTTTACTTGAGTTATAAATAGCATAGTGCTCTTCGATAGCTTGTATCAAATCTCTCTCTAAACCATAATTCACCGTGCCATAGTTCTCGGTGCCCTTAAACATCAAGTGTTCCAAGTAATGAGCCAATCCTGTATTGTTCGAAGGGTCTGTTTTTGAACCCGCTTTCACCGCAATCATGGTCTCAACCCGTGGTTCCTTTTTGTTTACACCCAAAAACACAGTAAGACCGTTGCTTAAAGTATATTTCCTTATTTTATAGGGATCGTTGGGAAATGTTTGAAAGGTATAACTTTGGGCAAATGCTTGTGACAGGATAACCAAAAACGTAAAAACTAAACTAAATTTTTTCATGGGATTGTTTTATTAAAAAAGTGCCGCAAATTAACCCGTTTCGACCTTTTATAAAAAATATATTTTTGCATGCAGCATTTACAGCAATCAAAATGTTCTTATATTCGCACACAAATTAAACAAAAAATAAATATCATCATGAAATTTTCAATTCAAGAATCCCTTAAAAAATCAAAAATTATGACTAAAAAATTATTAACAATTCTAACCATTGTCGCTGTAGTTTTTGCTTCTTGTAGCAAAACAAAAAAACTTACCAAACAAATGACTGGCAAATGGACCATTTCATCTAAAGATTATAAATACACTTACAATAATGTGGTACTCCCATCGCAAACATACAATGTGGCAGCTAAAGGTAGTGTTGAGTTAAAGTCGGACGGTACAGGAACATTCAACGATCCCAGCAATGCAAATGGAGACATCGCAGTTTATTCAATTACTGATTGGTATAATGATGATGCCCATATATCCTTGCTAGTTAAGGATCAAAGTGGCCTTGTTAACCAATGGACATTTGATATTGCCGCTGACCACTCGTCTGAAAAACAAGTGTGGACTAATGAATCGAACCCTTATACCAATTCAGGTGTAGCTAAAACTAATGCTACTTATACTTTAGCAATCACCAAATAATTTTTTTCTCCCCCTAAAAAAGTCGCCACAAAAAATGGCGACTTTTTTTTTGACCTTTTTGTTCGGTTCTTTGCGGCTCAAAAAAAATCAATATAAAAATATTATGAGTTTATTAGTAGTAGGTAGTGTAGCCTTCGATGCCATTGAAACACCATTTGGAAGTACGGACAAAATTGTAGGCGGAGCCGCCACCTATATAAGTTTGTGTGCAAGTTATTTTACAAAAGACGTTCAACTTGTGGGTGTTGTGGGCGACGATTTCCCATTGGCCGACATTGAACATTTTAAAAGCAGGGGCATCGACATAGAAGGGCTGCAAATTAAGCATGGTGAAAAATCTTTCTTTTGGCATGGCCGCTATCACAAGGATATGAATGGTAGAGATACCTTAGCCACCGAACTAAATGTTCTTGCCAATTTTGACCCCGTTATTCCTGAAGCATATAAAAATGCGGAATATCTAATGCTCGGCAACCTCACACCCAAAATTCAACAAACTGTTCTGGAAAGATTAAATAAACGTCCTAAACTAGTAGTAATGGACACAATGAATTTTTGGATGGAAATTGCCCTCGACGATTTGAAAGAAACTATTAAAATGGTGGATGTACTCACCATCAACGATGAAGAAGCCCGCCAACTAAGTGGTGAGCACTCGCTGCTGAAAGCTGCACGCATTATCCGCCAAATGGGACCACAATATTTGATTATTAAAAAAGGTGAGCATGGTGCATTATTATTCCATGGCGAGAATTTATTCTTTGCCCCTGGATTATTACTCGAACAGGTTACTGACCCTACTGGTGCAGGCGATACTTTTGCCGGTGGCTTTATTGGTCACTTAGCAAAAACTGGAGATCTCAGTTTTGAAAACATGAAACGTGCGGTGATATATGGTTCGGCCATGGCCTCGTTTTGCGTAGAAAAATTTGGTACCGAGAATTTGCTTAACCTTACCCAAGATATCATTGCAGAAAGGGTTGCCGAATTTGCCAAACTCTCACACTTTCAAATATAATTTTAACGTATCTGCTAGTTCCAGCGGCACGACTTTTTGGTAAGTCAGAGAATTACAGCGTATCATAGTCCCATCGGGACGACCTTTTTGTCTGCGGTTCCCCGAATGTTTTTGTCAGTGGTTGGTGTCCTCACCAATCACTTGTCACCAATCAAAAAAAAATTAAAAATTGTGCTTTTTTTATCCACGAAAAATGCCCATATTTGCTGCCCTTTTGTGAGGAGAGCAAAAGGATTAAAAACACTAAACAATTATATGTTAAAAATCAGATTACAAAGACACGGACGCAAAAAGTATCCGTTCTACCACATTGTGGCGGCTGACTCACGTGCTCCGAGGGATGGTAAATTCATTGAATTATTGGGACGTTATAACCCCAATACCAACCCCGCTACCATTGAGCTAAATGTCGACAAAACTGTTGACTGGATGCAAAAAGGTGCACAACCAACCGACACTACCAGAGCTATCCTTTCTTATAAAGGAGCTATGATGAAACTTCACCTTCAAAAAGGTGTAAACAAAGGAGCCTTAACCCAAGAACAAGCTGACACGAAATATGCAGTTTGGCTCGAAGAAAAAGAAAACAAAGTTGCAAGCAAACGCGACACCTTGGCTTCTGTAGGTAAAGACAAAGCCAAATCGGCGATGGAAGCAGAAACAAAAGTGAAAGAGTCTCGTGAAAAAGCTCTTGTAGCGAAACGCAATGCCGCTATGGCTGCCGATGCTGAACAAGCCGCTGCCGATGCTCCTGCTGAAGAAAAAGTTGAAGCCGTTGCTGATGCACCTGCTGATGCTGCCCCTGAAGTCGCTGCTGAACCAGTTGCCGAAACTCCTGCTGAAGTTGTTGCCGAAGCTCCTGCTGAACCAGTTGCTGAAACTCCTGCTGAAGTTGTTGCTGAAGAAGCCGTTGCTGAGCCAGTTGCTGAAACTCCTGCTGAAGTTGTTGCTGAAGAAGCCGTTGCTGAGCCAGTTGCCGAAGCACCAATTGAACCTGCTTCTGATGCTACCCCAGCAGAAGAAGAAAAACCCGCTGAATAATTTATTACTTGGAGAACCTTGTACATATAGGGCATGTGAGCCGTGTACACGGCTACAAGGGACAAATTAAAATATCCCTCAATCCAAATACATTAATTAAGAAACCTAAGGGACTGGTATTGTTTGTAGAATATGCAAACAAACCAGTCCCTTTTTTTTTTAGCTCTTTTCAGGAACAACCCAATCAACTTATTATACAATTTGAGGATATTGATGGGGAACAAAAAGCCGCTGAACTAGTTGGTAGAAAAATATTTGCCGAAGAAAAATATGTAACGGTTGAAGTTGATGATTTGCAAAAACTGAACGGTTATACGGTAATAGACCAAGACGAAAAAAATGTAGGAACCGTTTCTGAAATCGTAAATTACAATCAATTCCTTGCCAAAGTAATTATTGACGGAAAAGAAGTACTCTTACCCATGAACCACGAAACACTTTTGGGTATCGACGAAGCAAATAAAATTTTACATTTGCATATCCCTGAAGGATTACTTGAATTCTACAAAAACAATTAACATGTCTTTGCATATCGATATATTATCATTGGTGCCCGACTTATTAGAAAGTCCCTTTAACCACAGTATCATAAAACGTGCAAAAGATAAAAATCTAGTTTCAATAAATATATGTAATATCCGTGATTATGCTGAGGGGAAACACCGTCAGGCCGATGATACACAGTTCGGCGGTGGTGCGGGAATGGTAATGATGGCCGAACCGATTGCCAAATGTATCGATCATCTGAAAGCTGAAAGGGAGTATGATGACATTATATTAATGACGCCCGATGGGGAATTGTTTAACCAATCCACCGCCAATACTTTTTCTCTTAAAAAAAATTTACTCATAATTTGCGGACATTATAAAGGTATTGATGAACGCATAAGACAAACATATATCACCAAAGAAATTTCTATTGGCGATTATGTAATTACAGGTGGCGAACTTGCTGCTGCAATTGTAACCGATGCAATCGTTCGATTAATACCAGGTGTAATAGGCGATGAGCAATCAGCATTGGAAGATAGTTTTCAGGATGGATTATTATCGCCTCCTGTATACACCCGCCCTGCTGTGTGGCGTGGCATTGGCGTGCCCGAAGTATTATTGAGCGGCCATACTGCCAACATCGAAAACTGGCGACACGAGCAAGCTATAGAGCGTACCAAACTTCGTCGACCTGAGATGATGAAAGATTAATAACAATAAAACTATATAATGAAAAAACTATTATATATATTTATTCTCACTTGTTTTTTAATCAATATCTGTGCGGGGCAAAAAACCAAAACCCTCAAAGTAAATTCTGTCAAGCCCAATAACCTTGCTGAAAAATTTGCTGTTTTTGAATTTAATTCTCATATAAAACATGGGAAGTACTCAAAAAAGAAAAATAATATATTAATTGAAAAAGGCTTTTATAAGTACAATCAAAAAGATAGTTTATGGGAATATTATTCTCTAAATAAAATACGCATCGCAAAAGGCTATTATGATAATGGAAGCAAAGTTGGAGTTTGGGAGTATTATAGTTTTAAGGGGAATTTGGTACAGAAGTACAATCACAGCAATGACTCCTTATTATATTATGATACTTTGGAGGAACAAAAACAATTTCCCTATTTAAAATTTAAAATGAATGAAAACACCCAAGTAGCAAGAGCTATAGGCGGCATAAGCAATTTGTATAATACAATTAAAAACGATGTATTATATCCAAAAAGAATGTGGGACAAAAAAGAAACCGCAGCTATAAAAGTATATTTTATGATAGACACTTTAGGTAATACCATTGACGTAAGAGTTATGAATGTTAAAAATACAGAATTTGAAACTGAGGGAATACGGATTATAGAATCCCTTGGCAAATGCTGGATGCCTGCTGTTATGGATAACAAAAAAGTAAAGATGAGTTATGTATTACCTGTCAATTTTAATATTGAATAAACTATAATAATAAAAATTGTCCTTGGTTGTCCCAATTCCTATCGGGACCCCCACCAACTAAAAACTATTATATATATCATGGCCGCAGACGAATCCTTCTTCAAACAAGTATATAAAGTAGCCCGACTAATTCCCAAAGGCCGTGTTACTTCTTATGGTGCAATTGCCAAATATTTGGGCAGTGCCCAAAGTAGCCGTATGGTAGGCTGGGCCATGAATAGCTGCCACTCCGAAAAAGAATTTGTGCCTGCACATCGCGTCGTAAACCGCAATGGATTGCTCACAGGCAAACACCATTTTCCTGAAGAAAATGCGATGCAAAAAGCTTTGGAAAAAGAAGGCATTATAGTTATCCAAAACCAAATACAAAATTTTGAAAAAGTATTTTGGAACCCGAGGAGCGAGTTGGAGTTGTGATAACCGTACATGCACAGATTTTGACAACTTTGCCTGCGTCGCTAATAGCGAATTTGCCAAATCAGCCTAACGTTCAAATTTAAATACACCCTCTTTTTCATCACGGAAATAATACCAATTCTTAAACTAAAATAGTCCTCCGCCTGTGGCGGATTTAGTTTTTAAATGGCAATGCCGAACTACATCCCGAAAGCATTCGGGATTAGTCCCTTTCTTTTGGACTATTATATATTGAGTCCCTTTCTTTTGGACTACTATATATTGAGTTTCGGTATTACTTTTAGCACTATCATACTTTGTAAAATAAGATTGCCCCTCACAAAACTTAAAAGCAAATGCTGCTAGAATTGTGATGAGGATTTTTGTTTTCATAATGGGATTTCGGTTCTTTTTCAATTCAAAAGAACATTAACCCAAGTTGCAGCTATTAGGGTGAAGATTGGCTGTGAACAAGGGTTTCTTTTGTTTTGAGTTCATAATTGTGTACTACAGATTTTCTTTTGACAAAT
>JAWXAU010000023.1 GCA_034439655.1 Bacteroidota bacterium
ACATCAGCAGGAACACGAGGATGAAGAACCCTGTGAATATCTGGCCGTTGAGCCCAAATCTAATTTTAGCCATAATGGTAAGTGTTAAAAGATAATTGGGTTAGAATAATTGTATGATTGATGGTCGTTGTCGTAAAAGCGTAGTTTGAAAATTACTTTGATGAAAAATTCCCGTCCGCCGCCAGGCACAGGGTTATTAATGCCCGAAGTATTATTCATATTACTGTATGCCTGAAAATACTTGAAGTTATTATTCAATATATTATAGATACCAGTTTGAACTTCTATGGGGCTTTTGGGCGAAGCATATTTCAAGGTCAGATCGAGCATGAGCAAAGGATTTTGCTCGGTGCGTATACCCGATCGTATGCCAGTTATTTTACTATAATACTGTCCGTTAATGTTCACCCAGTAGTTACTCGCTAAATTATATTGTAACGAAGCATATAATTTATGAGAAGCAAAACCCAATAACCCACTATTACCCTGCTCAATAGAATATTGGTTGGAATCTTTGTTGGCTTTCTGGAAATAGGTATAATAAGATTTGAGGTACATTCCGTCGAATAGTTTCCAATTAAATTCTAGCTCAATACCTTTCGAACCTGCTGTAGTTATATTCACAAAGGTATCCGTATAGTATTTGTTCTGCATAAAGGATATCATATTACTGGCTTTGTTCACAAACAGGTTTGCGGCCACATTACAATTCGATTTTAATATATAATTAACCCTAAACTGGGCAGTTTGTATTTGCTCTTGCTTAAGGTTGGGCACCAAATAGTTGCCATAGTTATTGGGGTTCATTCCGTAACGTCCAGCAAATGCATTTATTTGAAAATTCTTATAATAATATTCTACACCAACTTTAGGCGAAATAGTTACCTTTTGGCTAGCAAACATATCGGCTTTTATTCCCGTTTTTACCAACAGGCGATTTATATAGATGCGGCTAAGGTTCTTTTGGAAAACGTTCTGTGCATAGAACGATGTCGAGCTATATGGGTCGAGTTTAGTCTTATGATAAAGAATGGTATTCTGTTCCCAATTATAATCAATACCGAAGTATGATAATGATTTTATTTTATTGTCTTCGAAACTATGTCTCAGCATCAAACGGGCTTGAGCTTTTGTCTGCATCATATTGTTGGTATCTGTTACCCAAGGGTTCGGCATTATCCAATTCATGGGCAATTGCTGCGATACATTCAACGTAGGCAAAATTGTCAAATCTGTTTTCTTTATTTTGAACTCGTTACTGATTTGCAAATTTTGTATCAAACTTTTTACAGTTGATTGCCTAATGGCAGCCTGACTATTATAGTTATTGAGCAAATATTTAAAATCCCATTTATTTAGTTTTAGTTTGGCAAAAGCAAATATATCTAAAAGGTTGCATTGCGACTCCCAAGGAGTGTTATTGATTTTGGCGACATTGGTTATTTTGCCATTATTATAGCTTCCAATGAAGCTCCAATATTTATTTTTAGCAATATTGTCGCCCATTACCAATGAAACTCCACGGCGGGCAAAGGTAGAATCGTAACTGCCGTTGAACAGGGTTATTCTAGCACCCTCCATGGTATTACCGCTGCGGGTTATAATATTGATAGTGCTCATTGTATTTGCCCCCAAGAATTGTATAGAGCCCGCACCTTTAATGATTTGTATTTTTTCTATCATGCCCAAAGGAATCCGCTGGGCAATCGCAAAGCCACCTTGTAAACCATCGTTCATCGCCACGTTATCAATCAGTATCGTAATTTTATTTTGCTGGGCCCACATGCCTTGGTAGCCTATGCCTATTTGGCCATTGATGTTTTGTGCAAACTCAAAGCCAGGAGCCATACGCAACACATCCATAAGGTCGCGGGCACCACGGTTCATAAATTCATCTTTGGAAATTTCTGTTAGGTTACCAGGCGATTCTTCAAACCTCACCACCACTTTTTTAAATACACTTTCTTTCAACAGACTGTATATATCAATCTCATCAAGGTCATTAAATTCGTTTGTGTCAATCTGTGCTTCAGCACTACCGATGCCTAGTATGAGCAGGAAAAAAATTAGTTTGTAAAGTTTATTCATTTCTTGTTGCAAGGTTTCGCAATTCGCTAGACACGGCCATTCTTTTTCCGGTTGCACCAGTCGAATTAAGTTCAAAATTAAGGTTATTATTGTTAATAACAAAGTTTATGTCAGAACCTTGTCTTAACGAGCCAGCTTTTTCAGTAATTACCAATACTGCTCTGTTGCCTATTTTTAGCACAAAACCTGGTAAGGCAGAATTTCGGCCACGAGCCACAAAAAGCATGTGGCAACTGGAAGGATCATCAGTGTTTTTTATTTTCAAAACTATTAAATTTTGTCCTTTAATTTTTTTTTTCTGAGCAATCGTATTCATGAAAGTATATAAATCTTCGTTGCCTGCAATACCTACCACAAAATTTCCTGCTCTTCTGTCTTCGGGCCATTCTATATATTTGGTAAAATGGTATAGAAACTTTGCGTGGAGGGTATAATCAACCTCCTGCTGGGCTACTGCTTCGAACACAGGAAAAATGGCCATAGTACCTACTGCCATCAACAATGTCCATAGTTTTAATTTGTAAAATTTTCTCAATACTCCGTAGTAAAAATTGCCCGAGACAAAAGTAGGGAAGAAATTTGGATTGGAGATATGTGTTGATGATTTGACAATTTTGCATTGGTTGTGCAAAGGGGAAGTTGTCAAATCTGCGTGTTTTGTATTGGCTCTGTGAGGGTGATTTGTCAAATCAGCATGTTGCCCACAGATAAATTCCCTATATTTTTGCACCCCATTATGAGTCTCTATCCCGAAAATATTGAACAGAGAACCGGTTTCGATCAGATAAGGTTATTGCTTGCTGCTAAATGTATTAGCCCCATGGGAGAAGGCTATGTGCAGAAGATGCGTTTTAGTTCGGATGGAAAACTTATTGCTAAATTATTGAAGCAAACAGATGAGTTTGTAGAGATTATCAATACCGCTTTGTTATTTCCCACCGAGCATTACTTGCCTATTAAAGAATATATAAACAAAGCCAGTATAGAAGGTGCTTACCTCAGTGAACATGAGTTGCACGAGTTGCGGAATATGCTCGCCACGGTGAATCGTATTATACATTTTTTCAAGGGAAAAGAGGAACAGTTTGTTGAGTTATATAAGATAACCGATGGGCTGCACCAGTTCAATGAAATTACCCATGCCATCAATACCAAAATAGATGTGAATGGCAGCATGAAACCCAATGCAAGCAAGGATTTAGAGAGTTTATATAGTAAAATAACTTCAAACGAAAATTTGGTTAGAAAACGTATTAACTCCATCGCCAAAAATATTACAGAAAATAATTGGGGACCCGAAACTACTATTACTATTCGCAATGATAGGTTGGTAGTGGCGGTATTCCCAGAGCATAAGAAAAAAATTCCTGGCATTGTGCATGATGAATCTGCAACAGGGCAAACATTATATATAGAGCCGGGTGAAATATTTGAACTGAATAATTATACCATTGAGCTTCATCAAGAAAAGAAAAAAGAAATTCGTAAAATACTGATTGAGCTTACATCGCTCGTGATGCCGCATGTACCTCAACTTTCGGTATGTTGTGATATGTTGGGTATGTTCGATTTTATTAGAGCCAAAGCCTTGTTGAGTATTGAATTGAAATGTATAAGTCCGCAAATACATGATAAGCCAATGTTGAAATTGGTGCAGGCTCGCCATCCACTATTATATATTAATCTTAAAAAGCAAAAGAAGCAAGTTGTTCCACTCTCTATTGAATTGGATAGAGACAAAAGAATCGTTGTAATTTCTGGTCCGAATGCTGGGGGGAAATCTGTATTATTAAAAACAGTAGGATTAATACAAATGATGTTTCAAAATGGCTTGCCTGTGCCTTGCAAAGATGGCAGCGAAATGGGCATGTTCAAGCAAATATATATTGATATTGGCGACCAGCAAAGTATAGAAAATGATTTGAGTACCTACAGCAGCCATTTGCTCAATATGAAACATTTCACCACCTTTGCCCATTCCAAAACTTTATTTTTGATTGATGAGTTTGGAACTGGAACTGATCCACAATTGGGAGGTCCGATGGCAGAAGCCATATTGGAAGCATTGAACCGAAAATTTGCTTATGGTATTATAACAACACACTTTAGTAATCTCAAAATTTTAGCACAGCATCTGCACGGTGTATATAATGGTAGTATGTTGTTTGATAGCAAAGAATTGGCTCCTTTATTTCAATTTGAACCTGGCGTGCCAGGCAGCAGTTATACTTTCGAGATAGCCCAAAAGACCGGCTTGGACAAAGATATTATACAAAAGGCAATACAAAAATCGGGGAATAAACATAATCAGGTCGAGAAACTTATTATAGAGCTTGAAAGGGAGAAAACTTATATCAAAAACTTGAAAAAGGATTTGGAAAGCCAATTGCAAAGCTCGAAAGAGAAGCAAAGTAAATTTGAAGAAAAGAATACTGAGTTAGCCAACACAAAAACTGATATTATACAAAAAGCCAAGACTGAGGCTTTGCAAATAATTAAGAATGCCAATAAAGAAATTGAGCAAACCATCAGACTTATTAAAGAAAACAAAGCAAGCAATGAAACCACCAAAGCAGTAAGGAAAAATCTGGATGAGATGGTTTTGCAATTGATGCCTGAAGTGCAGCCCAATTCAAAACAAGCAGATTCTGTTTTGAATATCAAAGTGGGCAGCAAAGTTAAAATGCCCGACAGCCAAACGGTGGTAGAAGTAACAGCCATCAATAAGAATAAAGCCGAGGTGGCCATGGGTCATATAAAAACTTGGGTTGACTTAGACAGATTGGAACTTGCCCCTGAAGAAGAAAAAAAATCGAATAATAACAGACGTGTTCATGCGGGTGTAGATTTGAATGAGAAGTTGGCCCATTTCAATGCCGAAATAAATGTGATAGGCAAAAGGGGAGAGGAGGCCATGCAGGAAGTGATGCACTTTATAGATGAAGCCATCATGCTCAATTTTTCTCGTGTCCGCATTGTTCACGGTCGTGGTGCAGGCATACTTAAAAGGCTAATCAGAAGCGAACTAAAAAAAATACGGGCGGTAAAAAATTTGCAAGATGAAGCTCCAGAATTTGGCGGAGATGCAGTTACGGTGGTTGATTTGGAGTAATTATTTTAACCCCCATGCAACTATTTTGTAATAAAAAGTGTTAATTATTTGATTACATAAAAAATTTACTTAATTTTGAAGCCAAATAAATCAATCAAAAAACACAAATGAAAAAAGGTTACTTAATTTTAATGCTATTGGGAACTGCAATATTTGCTCAAGCCCAAACTTCGCAAAGCCCTGTTCAAACGAGGGATTTCAATCCACTAAATCCTGCTCGTACCAATCAAAAAATTGTTGTGAATCAGAATGGTAAAAAACAAACAATCACTTCAAATAAAACCAATGCCCCAATGGTGAGTGCATTGTACGATTACAAACAGGCTTTGATAGACTACGACCAACAAAGTACAGCAACCCCAACCTTTACCCAGCCTGTAATGATGTTGCCCGATACAGCTTTTACCATCATTACCAGAGATTATCCAGGAACCGCCGATACAGCTTGGACTTTTAACGACTATTCTAGAGCATACACGAATGGTGCATTGGCATATAGTTTCTCCGTAGGATTCACGCTTGATGCACGTTCATTGGTATGGAGCTTATCTGCCAATAATGATTATTTGCAACTTGGTAGGTATAATGTATATACTATCGATTCTATTCAATTCCCTTACTATTATATTAGAAGCACTGATGGAAGTGTAACAGACAAGCTTAACTTGCAGTATTTGAACAATAGCAACTTTAAGGTAAAGGGTGGTTTTGGAAGCCCCGGTCCAACACCTGCATATCCAGAAGTGGGAATGCCAAATTACGACCACACCGCCAACAAAGCTCCAAATGCTACCGTTGAAAAAACATTCGACTTAACTATTAACGATACCAATTCGCAAGACGATGCTCGTTGGTTAACCTTGACTGTAAATAAGGCAGTGAATACCAATAGCGGTCAAATATCTGCTGTTGTAGCATCATTCGAACCAGGTACTTCACACAATAAAGTAGCCCCATTCGATTCACTAGGAGCCGATTCATTTAATGGTGCACCAATCACCAACCGTTTCAACCAATTCTATTACAAATTTGTTTACGATCAAACACGTGTCTTCGAAGACAATCAAAATATCTCTGCTCCAAACAAGGTATACCAAAATGGCTTGTTTATACCTGGTGCTTTGCTTTATGATTTGTACCCACCTGCAAGTTCATTACATGATGTGTATTTCCCAGGCACTTTAATATATACCCGTACCCAAGGTACTGAGCGTGTTCCTGTATTTCCTATATTCCGTTATTATATATCTTGTACCAACATTGGCATAGCCGATTTGGAAAACAAAGGTTTCATGTTGGGCGAGGTTTATCCTAATCCTTCAAACGGTCAAAATGTACGTATTCCTTTTGAACTTGCTAAAACTGCAAATATCAATATCAGCATTTATAATAACTTAGGTCAAGTTGTAAAAACCGTTGCTAACGGACAGTTTGCCCAAGGTGTAAATGGTGTAGATGTAAACACAAGTGACTTAAACAGCGGTGTTTATCATTATACATTAAATATGAATGGTTTCAGCACTACACAACGTTTTGTGGTTAGCAAATAATAATTTTATTTAATCCATAAAAAAACCGTCCCGATTATTCGGGACGGTTTTTTTATGCCAAATATTTTTTATAGAAATCAGCTTCTGCTATAGTTTCAACTTTGTTCGGGTCTCGTAATGAGTTGCCATGGTTATAAGTTTTGTCGTAATACATCAATATAATAGATAACCATTCTCTTAGTTCACCATTTTGCAAATGATTTAACGCAATAGTACATTGCTCATTTCCCAAACGGCGTTGTAGTTTTTGAGTAGCATTGTATAGTTCTTCAGTAGGCATTTTTCCATAAGTATTTAATATAAAATCAATGCGTTTTTCAATTTCTACCATTACTTTTACCAATCGGCTTTCACGCATTTGTATATATATACTTTTTGGGATACTAATTTTTCCGATTTTGCTGCTTTCGTCCTCAAGCCATAAAGGTTTGATCGGGTCAATTTTTTGCCATTCATAAGCTAATAAGTTTTCAAATTGTTCAGTGGTGGGTTGTGCTTCTTGGCCAATTCCGCCATAAGCTGAACCCTTGTGTTTTGCCAGTTTTTCCAGATCGATTACTTGGTGGCCATTTAATTTGAGTTCATAAAGTTTCTCTGTTTTTTGTGAACCAGTATAACCACCTAATATGTTTATATTTTTAGGTAAGGCCAATGTATTTAATACATAATTTCGGTAAGCCTTATATCCTCCGCTTAGCCTGGCAACACTAAATCCAGCAGTAAGAAATAAGTCACACATAATTCTACTTCTTAAGCCACCACGAAAACAATAGACACTTATACTTTTCTGAGGAGCAATTTCTAAAACTTTTTGTATATAGCCTTTAAATTTATTACCTGCTAATTCATAACCCAAAAGTACTGCTTCGTAGTTGCCTTTTTGTTTATAACATATACCCACTTCTTTTCGCTCATCATTGTTAAGCAAGGCGATATTGCAAGCACCTACCACATGTCCTTGTTCAAACTCACCCTCGCTACGCACATCGATGATGGGCATGTTTAATTTTGTAAAATCATGAATAGTATATATTGAAACGGAAGACATATTGTATTGTTTTATAACTAATCTAAGCCCGGGAAAAAAGCATCTTCTATATGGTATATTTCGGTTTTATTTTGCAGTATGGTTATTGATATTATATCGAATCGGATCTCACCTTGGTGGTTTATTTCTTCAATAAATGCCGATGCAGCTTCGGCCAGTTTTTCTTTCTTTTTGTATCCCACAGCTTCTTCTGGGTGGCCAAACTTGTTGCCAGTTCGGGTCTTTACTTCTACAAAAACGAGTTGCTTGCCATCTTTGCAAATAATATCAACTTCACTTTTTTTGTATTTCCAATTGGTATATAATATTTCCCAACTAGGCTTTTTTTCTTTTATATATGCAAGGGCTTGCAATTCGCCCCAGTTACCTGTTTCATTGTGTTTTGCCATTATATTTTTTCGGCCACTAACAGGTTATTCATTCCCAAAACTTGTATAGTTTTGCAAGTACAGAATTCATGAAAATGATTGTATAAATTATTATACTGCTGTTTTTCTATTTTATGAATTACGACTTTATTAAAAATGACCAATCCTTTTGTTTTCAAAATATTTCCAATATCAGTTGCAAATTCGCGGGTATGAGCTTGTTCAGGTACATTCAAATCATTATATAAATCTACAATAATTAAATCAAATTTTTTGTTGCAGGATTTTACATATTCAAAAGCATCTACAATATGGATATCTATATCTTTATAGTTGTCTAATCCAAAATATTTCTGTGCAAGTTCTACTATTTTTGGGTCGTGCTCTACCACAGAAAAGGGGCAATGTATAGGGTATTTGTTGATTAACAAATCCAATACACTGCCCCCTCCTAAGCCTAGCAATAAGCAATTATTTATGTGCCTATGCTCTATTTTTATTTTTTTAAATCCTTCATCGAATACGGTGTGAAGATTGCCAAAAGAAAAATTCCCGTGCTCTGTGTTTAATACTGTTTTACCATATTCAATAGCAACCTCCAAGTGGGGGTTTTTATCGCTGTTGGTTTGTTCAAGTACTTCATTGCGAACAAGGTTTCTCCATTTTGGCCACTTCATTCATATTGTTATTGCAACACTACTTTTTGGTGGAAAGTATTCCCTCCATCAGTAAGTGTTATTACATACATTCCTTTAGGCAAATGGCCAAGCCCTATACCGAAGTGAAACTGTTTGAAGTAAGGGTTATTATAGTCCCAATAAACTGTTTTGCCAGTCATATCGCTTACCAATAAAGTATTGAAGCTTACATTTTGGCTGTTCTCAATAATGATGTTTCCATCGTTAGAAGGATTTGGGAATACGCCGAATAAAGGAACTGCTGGAGTTTCAATGCCATTAACACCACCTACATTTATATAATTATTTTTGGTAATAGTACTTGTGCCAAAAGGATTGGTAGCTTGCATGGTAACACTATATAAACCATTTTTGAGGAACTGCACTCTTATTGTTGAGTCAGTTAGTTTACCGCCGTTCAAGTTAAAGTCTACTCCTTCTGTTCCGCTTAAAGTCCAAAGGAAAGAAGTGATAGAAGGGAGATTTGGAGTAAGGTTGGTAAATTTAACATCAACCAGTTTGGCTGTAGCTACTTTGTCAGCAATAAAATTTACGGTAGGTTTCAAATCTAATTTGCGAACACAGTGGTTGTTTTCATCAGTTACATAAGCAATTTTTTGGCTTGCTATAAAAAAGATTCCTGCTGGGTTATCAAACCAAGCTTTATTTGAAACACCATCTTTGTGGCCGCTATATTGGTATTCGCCTGCCACGGTGATTATTTTGCCGCCAGATAAATACCTGATCAAGGATGAGTTGCTGCCATCTATTATAAGTATGCCACCTTGGTCGTCGATACAAACATCGATAGGGTAACCAATATCCGCACTAAGTGCATTGCCATCTTTATCACTTGCATTGCCAGAACCAGCAATAGTGCTAACCACACCAGTTGAAATAATGATTTTACGAATTCTTGCATTACCCAAGTCGGCAACAATTAGTGCATCGTTAGTTTTGTCGTAACAAATACCTTTTGGCAAATCGAACTTTGCGGATGTAGCGGCTCCATCGGCATACCCGCCAGTTGCACCTGGATTTCCTGCAAATAAGGTAACTACGCCTGCTGGAGTAATTTTGCGGATACAATGATTGGCCAAATCGGCAACGTATACATTATTGTTTTTATCAACTGCCACATCGCAAGGACTTTTAAATTCGGCAGCAGTACCTGTACCATTTTTATAGCCTGCTGTTTGCGATGTTGAACCAGCAAGCGTAGTAACAGCTTGGGGCAATCCGATACTTTGATATTTGTCTAATTTACGGATGCAATGGTTATCGCGGTCAGCAATATACATCACACCATCGGTGCCAATATCAATCCCACTGCATCCATTATATCTGGCATTAATACCTGCGGCATCATTATAACCACCTGATTGTGTTGGGTCACTAATAGGACCTGACCTTGTGTAAATTGATTGCAAATCGCCTGTAATTAAGCGTATACGACAGCCCATGTATTCCGATACCCAAATCTGACCGCTTGCGTCAACGCAAATTCCATAAGGATTCGCAAATTCTGCATCCGATAATTTGGCAGAAGATCCATTCCAACCAGAGGTGGTTGGTTTCCCTGCAAGAGTTGATACATACTGTGCACTAGCAAAGGTGCTAAGGGCTACAGCGATAATAAGTAGTACTTTTTTCATTTTTATTGTTTATTTGTTTATGTTATTTATTGTATATTAAATTGCTGGAGGTTCATTAAGACAATATTTTCGATACGAAGGTCAATTTCAGAATAGTCAGTTTTTTCAAATTTTTGTGCAGTCACTTTTTCAAATAATTCTAGATATCGCGAAGTAACACTATTAATAAATTCTTCAGTCATTTCAGGTATTTCTTGTCCTTCTAAGCCTTGGAAATTATTTTCAATTAACCATTGGCGTACAAATTCTTTGGAGAGTTGCTTTTGTTCCAAGCCTTTTTGTTGCAGGTCTTCATATTCATTCAAATAAAAATAACGAGAAGAGTCTGGAGTGTGTACCTCGTCTATAAGCATAATTTCTTCGCCCTTCAATCCAAATTCATATTTTGTATCCACCAAAATCAAGCCATTTTTTTGAGCCATGGCATTGCCAAAATCATAAAGTTGTCTGGTATATTTTTCTAATTGATTCCAATGGTCGGCAGTTACAATTCCTTGAGCAATTATTTCATCGGCACTAATATCAGTATCATGTCCTTTATCAGCTTTAATAGTTGGTGTAACAATAGGGGTAGGGAACTTGTCATTCTCTTTCATCCCATCGGGCATCGAACAACCACATATAATACGTTTGCCGCTTTTATATTCACGCCAAGCATGGCCTGCCAAATAACCACGTATTACCATTTCAATTTTGAATGGCTTGCATTGGTGGCCGATAGTGACATTAGGATCGGGCGTTGATATTTTCCAGTTGGGGCAAATATGATTGGTGGCATCTAAAAAATATGCAGCAATTTGATTTAATATTTGTCCTTTGTAGGGGATAGGTTTTGGCAATACATGGTCGAATGCCGAAATGCGGTCGCATGCCACTACCACCAAATATTTGTCGGATATATGATATACATCGCGAACTTTTCCACGGTAAAATTTTTTCTGTCCTGGAAAAAAATAATTCGTAGCTACGAGTGCTTTTGTTGTGGGCATATATATTATAGTTTTTGTGATTAATAGAACTAATTGCTTGGTTCTACATCACCATATAAATCAAATGAATCGGTATGCGTAATTTTAATATTTGCAAAATCTCCGATGCGAATATAGTTGTTTTCTGCGTTAACCAAAATTTCATTGTCTACTTCGGGGCTATCATATTCGCTGCGACCCACAAAGTATAAGCCTTCCATGCGGTCGAATAATACTTTCAACGATTTGCCCACTTTATTTTGGTTTATTTCTGTTGATATTTCCTGTTGCAGTTCCATAACCTCGGCAGCACGGGCTTCTTTAGTTTCCTTGGGTATATCATCGGCCATAGCGTGAGCATGTGTGCCATCTTCGTGCGAGTAGGTAAAAACTCCTAATCGGTCGAAACGTGTTTTTTGTACAAATTCTTTCAGCTCTTCTATATCCTCTTCTGTTTCTCCTGGATGCCCTACCAGCAAAGTGGTACGCAATGCAATGCCAGGAACTTTTTGTCTGATGGTTTCTATCAAATCTTCCGTGCGTTTGCGGGTAATTCCTCTACGCATAATCTTGAGCATATTGTCAGTACCATGTTGCACAGGCATATCGAGGTAGTTGCAAATATTTGCACGTTCGGCCATCACATCCAATGCATCCAAAGGGAATTGACTGGGATATGCATAATGCAAACGAATCCATTCCAATCCCTCTACATCACTCAGATTTTTCATCAGGTCGGCGAGTTTGCGATCACCATATAAATCGAGTCCATAAAAAGTCGAATCTTGAGCAATCAGCATTATTTCTTTGGTACCATTTCGCACCAAATTTTTCGCTTCAGTTACTAAGGATTCTATAGTTCTTGATACATGCTTTCCTCGCATTAATGGAATAGCACAAAACGAACAGGGCCTGTCGCAGCCTTCTGATATTTTGAGATAAGCATAGTGCGGAGGTGTGGTGAGCAAGCGTTCGCCAATGAGTTCGTGCTTATAATCGGCCCCCAAAGTTTTGAGCATATTGGGCAATTCCAAAGTGCCAAACCATGCATCTACTTCAGGAATTTCTAAATTTAATTCATCTTTGTAACGGTGACTAAGGCAACCCGTAACATATAGTTTTTCAATATTACCCGCAGCTTTTTCCTCGCTGTAACGAAGTATTGTATCAATACTTTCCTGCTTGGCATTGTCAATAAATCCGCAGGTATTGATGATAATAATATTTGAATCATCTTTTGCGGATTCGTGCTCAACCTGCATCTGGTTGGCTTTGAGCTGACCCATCAGTACTTCACTGTCCACAAGGTTTTTGCTACAACCCAGCGTGATAATATTAATTTTATTTTGTTTGGTTGTTTTGGTTCTCAAATCAGGTAAAATTGGGCTGCAAAGATAGGGGAGGATTAAGGAAGTAGGAGTAAGGAATAAGGAATAAGGGGATGATGCCAAAGGACTTTTGAACATAATGAATTTACCACCGATTTCAATAATTTTTATGTTCAGTATCAGCCGCATTATTCCTTATAACATACCGCTTTTTTATTAGCCGTATGGCCTTATTCCTAGCTACTTATTCCTAACTCCTCCTTCTCCCTTATCTTTGCACCCCAATTTTAACATTATATAATGATTTCAGTTTCGAATTTATCTTTAAAGTATGGCAAACGAGTATTGTTTGAGGAAGTAAATGTATTATTTGCTCAAGGCAATTGTTATGGTGTGATAGGTGCCAATGGTGCAGGAAAATCAACTTTCTTAAAAATATTGTCAGGCGAGATAGATGCCAGCACCGGCCGTGTAGATATTACCCCCGGCGAACGGATGGCTGTATTAAATCAAAATCACTTTGAGTTTGATGAACATGAAGTTTTGAAAACGGTTTTGATGGGCCATAAAGTATTATGGAAAATCATGAGTGAAAAAGATGCTTTATATGCGAAGCCTGACTTTAGTGAAGAAGACGGATTGAAAGCATCGGAACTCGAGGGCATATTTGCCGATATGGAAGGCTGGAATGCAGAGAGCAATGCCGCTGATATGTTGAGCAATTTAGGTATTAAGGAAGACCTTCACTATAAGTTGATGAAAGAACTTAGTGGAAGTGAAAAGGTACGTGTACTTTTAGCTCAAGCATTATTTGGCAATCCTGATATATTAATTCTGGACGAGCCTACCAACGACCTTGATGTAGAAACGATAGGTTGGCTCGAAAACTTTTTAGCCGACTTCGAAAACATCGTCATAGTTGTATCGCATGACCGACATTTTTTGGATGCGGTATGCACCCATGTGGCTGATATAGATTTTGGCAAAATACAATTATATACTGGTAATTATTCTTTCTGGTACGAGTCGAGTCAGTTGGCATTGAGACAACGTGGCGACCAAAATAAAAAGGCTGAAGATAAGAAAAAAGAATTGGAGGATTTTATTGCACGTTTCAGTGCCAATGCTTCCAAATCGCGTCAAGCTACAAGTCGTAAAAAGTTATTGGAAAAACTTACTATTGATGAGATTCGTCCATCGAACAGAAAGTATCCTGCTATTATGTTCAAGCCCGATCGTGAGCCTGGTGACCAGATATTGAATGTCGAAAATCTGACTTATAAAGAGGGCGATACTTTATTATTTAAAGATATAAGTTTCACGACTTCCAAAGGCGAAAAAATCGCGGTGATATCAAAAGATCATTTGGCGGTGAGTAGATTTTTTGATATATTAAATGGCGAGCAAACAGCTACCTCTGGCGAATACAAATGGGGTGTAACTATTATACCTGCATACTTGCCCGTAGATAATACTTTATTTTTCCAAGAAGATGATTTGAATTTGATAGATTGGCTTCGTCAATTTAGTGTAGATAAAGACGAAACTTTTATACGCGGATTTTTAGGTAAAATGTTGTTCAGTGGCGAGGAAACTTTAAAGAGTTGTAAAGTATTGTCGGGTGGAGAAAAAGTTCGTTGTATGATATCGCGAATGATGCTCAAAAATGGCAACTGTGTTATATTAGACGAACCTACCAATCACCTTGATTTGGAATCAATACAATCGTTCAATAATTCCTTAAAAGAATTTAAAGGCAATGTATTATTCTCCAGTCATGACCATGAGTTTATGCAAACTGTGGCTACCCGAGTAATAGAATTAACACCCAATGGTATTATAGATAAGCTTTGCACTTTCGATGAGTATTTAAACAGTGCCGATGTGAAAGAGCAAAGGGCGAAAATGTACAGGTAGGATTTGGTTCGCCGCGGAGAATGGAGGGGCTGACGCAGATTTACGAATTACGGTTTTCGGACTTTGTCTTCCCGATCCCGAAAGCTTTAGGGAAGGGATCTACGATTTTAGAAAGTAGTATGTGGCTATCGGGAGTAGTAGATGTCTACTTCGTCGACATGAGAAAATACATGTGCCAATAATCCGCATAATCTTATACCAATTCTTAAACTATAATAGTTCTCCGCCTGTGGCGGATTTAGTTTTTAGTATGGTAATTCCGAACTACAATACATTTAGTCCCTTTCTTTTGGACTATTATATATTGAGTTTCGGTATTAGTTACGTTGACTCCACATTAGACCTCTTTCATAATTCAAATAAGAAAAGCCAAATTATAACGGACACTTTATTTTATTGTAGTATCGCTCGCCGCGATAACTATCGGGGCTTCCTTTTTACACAAAAAGGAAGCAAAAGTGTTTTTATTTACCAAGGTGATTTTTGCTTGAGAGGCCCAATGCAAAACCGTGG
>JAWXAU010000024.1 GCA_034439655.1 Bacteroidota bacterium
AAATCCGAATACTTATAGGAGGGTCGTTCCGCTACGCTCCACTTCCCCTCCTATAAGTATTCCCTCTATAACCGTTTACACAATCTACTTTATACTCCCATTAATCCTTTGGCACATATCCAATGTTATCCAAATCCTTTTCAAGATGAAATTAATATAGTTAATACTGATGTGCTGAACACAAATTATAATTTGGACATTATAGATTTGCAGGGCAGAATATTATATACACAAAAAGTTTCTCAAGCTTTGCAAACTATTTCTACCAAGCATTTGAGTAATGGTGTATATTATATTCGTTTACACAATACAGAATATAATTATACTTTGAAGGTGATAAAGTAAAATATATTGTTCGATAAAAAAGCTTCTCAATAGTATTATAATAACGGCATTTTCTAGACAAAATCTATATCTTTGCCGACATTATGAGTGAAGAAATATTTAAAAAAGTAGTATCACATAGCAAAGAATATGGCTTTGTTTTCCCTAGCAGCGAAATATATGATGGCCTAGGTGCTGTTTATGATTACGGGCAAAACGGAGTGGAGTTAAAAAATAATATTCGCCAATATTGGTGGCGGAGCATGGTGCAACTGCACGAGAATATTGTAGGTTTAGATTCTGCTATTTTTATGCACCCAAAAATATGGAAAGCAAGCGGACATATTGATGGTTTCAGCGACCCGATGGTAGATAATAAAGACAGTAAAAAACGATATCGTGCCGATAATTTATTGGAAGACCAGATTGAGAAATATATAAAGAATGGCAAAACACAAAAAGCAGAAGAACTACAAAATGCTTTGGATAAAGCCATTGCTGACAATAATCTGGACGCATTAAAAGAGTTAATTATAACACACGAAATTGCCTGCCCTGTGAGCGGTACACGCAATTGGACCGATGTGCGTCAGTTCAATTTAATGTATAAAACACAAATGGGTGCCTTGGCCGAAGATGCTGAAGATGTATACCTACGTCCTGAAACTGCACAAGGAATTTTTGTTAATTTTTTGAACGTTCAAAAAACCGGAAGAATGAAAATTCCTTTTGGTATTGCTCAAACTGGAAAAGCTTTTCGTAACGAAGTAGTAGCCCGTGGTTTTATTATGCGAATGCGTGAGTTTGAACAAATGGAAATGCAGTTTTTTGTGAGACCTGGCACAGAGATAGAATGGTATAATAAATGGAAAGAACAACGCCTCAAATGGCACCTGGCTTTGGGCACGAATCCTGATAATTATCGTTTCCACGACCATGTAAAACTTGCCCATTATGCAAATGCTGCAGTTGATATAGAATATAAATTCCCAATTGGTTTTAGAGAAGTAGAAGGGATACATAGCCGTACTGATTTTGACCTTGGCCAACACCAACAATTCAGTGGCAAAAAACTACAATACTTCGATCCTGAAATTAATCAAAACTATGTGCCTTATGTAGTAGAAACGTCTATTGGTTTAGATAGAATGTTCTTATTGCAAATGTGTAATGCTTTTAAAGAAGAAAAGGTGCAAAATGGAGAACTAACGGAGACACGCACGTTACTTGCATTGCCTGCCGCATTAGCTCCTATTAAATTAGCCGTATTGCCTTTGGTAAAAAAAGATGGTTTGCCTGAGCTCGCTCGTAAAATTATGGATGATTTTAAGTTCGAATTTAATTGTCATTATGAGGAGAAAGATAGTATTGGCAAACGATATAGAAGACACGATGCACTAGGCACTCCGCTGTGTATTACCATCGACCATGATTCATTAGAAGATGAATCGGTAACCATCCGTCACCGAGATACCATGCAACAGGAACGTGTGAAGATTGCTGCGTTGAAAGATATTATAATACCTCAAATAAGTATGAATGAGTTGTTACGGAAATTGAATTAAGGTCTCTTCGGAAACTTCCTAAACCAACTTCTTATTTTCATATCCAGTACTCCGAAGAAAGCTTCTTTGAAAATACCAGAACTCATTTTGCTTTGACCTAAAGTGCGGTCATAAAATATGATAGAAACTTCTTCCAACTTAAAACCAATTTTCCAAGCAGTAAATTTCATTTCTATTTGGAAAGCATAACCTTTAAATTTGATTTTATCTAATTCAATAGTTCGCAAAACCTCTGCACGATAGCACACAAATCCTGCTGTGGTATCACGCACCTGCAATCCCGTTATCCAACGCACATAAGCTGATGCATAATAGCTCATCAACACACGGCCTATTGGCCAGTTCACCACATTAATGCCAGTTTTGTAGCGAGAACCCACGGCTATATCAGCACCATTCGAACAGGCTTCGTGCAAGCGTACCAAGTCTTCGGGATTGTGACTAAAATCGCAGTCCATCTCAAATATAAATTCATAATTTATTTCTAGGGCCCATTTAAACCCAGCTATATATGCAGTACCCAAGCCCTGTTTGCCCTTTCGTTGCATCAAATGCAATTTTCCTGGATATTCCTTTTGTAATTCGATTACTTTTTCTGCAGTCCCATCAGGGCCGCCATCATCCACTATTAATATGTGGAAATCTCTAGGCAAAGAAAACACTTTGTGGATCATGGTTTCCACATTTTCTATTTCATTATAGGTCGGTATGATAACTAACTTATCGGACAATGTTGTAAATTTGGCGGCAAATATAACACCTACCTCTCTTGAAAAAGGCTTTGTTTTTAGACCGCGATGGTATCATAAACCGTGAACTGGGCGATTATGTTACACATCCCGACCTTTTTGTGCTGAATCCTGGCATTGCAAAAGCTATCAAATATGCTAATGAAAAAGGATTTCCTGTCATCGTTATCACCAATCAAGGAGGAATTGCCAAAGGACTTTATACGGAGGAAACCTTGCTCCAAATACATCAAAAGATGCATCAGCTTTTACAAACCGAAGGTTCAAAAATTGATGCCATATATTTTTGCCCGCACCATCCTGAGGTAAGTGGCGGTTGTCTCTGCCGCAAACCTGGTTCTTTATTAATTGAAAAAGCAATCAAACATTATAATATTAACCCTGCAGAAAGTATGATGCTCGGGGACCGAGACAGAGACCTTGAGGCTGCCGCAGCTTGCGGTATTGAGGGTGTATTGATTGAGGATAATAAAACGGAAAATGTACGGAAAATAATCAAAATATTTTTTGAGATGAGGTAGAAATCATATATTTTTGCTCACAAAATTATAATCTATTTTACGTATGAAATTAAAATTAGCCCTTCTGTCGTGCCTGGTAAGCAGCATCGCTTTGTCGCAAAATCTCACTGAAAAAAAATATCGTTTTTCCCTACATGCAGATTATGGAATAATGCCCTACAAGGTTACTGCAACAAACCCCGATGAACGTTTGTATATCACCAACTCCTTTTATTATGGTTTTGGAGTCAATTATTCATATAAGTTCAATTCTAAATATAAATCTGCTTTGGGTTTTCACCTAACTACAAATAGCTTTCGAATACATACCATATCCAAAATAAACAACACTGACTTTTCAGAAAAAGTTCAAATTTTCCCGATTTTAGGTGTCATCTCTGTCCCTATTAACATCCAAAGAATTATATATAAAAACAAAAAGCTGACCCTTAATACAGGGGTTGGCGTTTCATACAGCTACTATAATATATGGGGAGCTTCACTAATAATGAATGATAATTCGAATAAATATGAAGTTGCCAAATGGGATGTGTCTAACAATGGGGTTTATTATAAAAACATTTGGGCAGCCGAAATAAGTTTTGGCGGTAATTTAAAAGTGGGTCCGAAACAAGAATTAAGTATTAATTGTATTCTTTCGCTTCCTGTTAATAGCACAAACGTGGTGGGGAAAAACTATATAATGTATTCGAGTTCTAAAGATATTATTGGAGAGGGCACCGCTTCAAATCCAGGTCGGAAGTTGGGACTTTCTATTGGTTACTATTTATAATCGTTTCCTATCTTTATACATGGCTACTTTACGCCAGCCGTTTTCCGATCAAAATATATCATTACTTTTGCACTATGATGAATAAAACATGTCTCATATTTTTGCTGTCGTTTTTTTGCACTTATTCCTTCTCTCAAAACACTGATTCAAGTAACATCGCACATATATATAAAACAGCCCTCACCCAAGGAAAGTGTTATGATAATTTAAAACAACTATGTAGCAAAGCCGGGGGCAGAATCAGTGGTTCGGCTCAAGCTGCTGTTGCTGTTGAGCTCATGGAGAAACTCATGATAGAACAACAGGGTTTCGATTCGGTATGGCTGCAACCCGTGATGGTGCCTCATTGGGTAAGAGGAAAAAAAGAAACTGCTTCTGTCTTTCATCCGAGCTTGGGTTATATGAAATTAAATATTATAGCTTTGGGTGGAAGTGTGGCAACACCCGATGGTGGACTTAAGGCCGAAATACTAATGGTGGATAGTGTAACTGATATTGCGAAACTGGGCGAAGAAAAAGTAAGAGGCAAAATCATTTTTTTTAACCGCCCTATGGACCCTGCTAAAATTTTCACGTTCGAGGCTTATGGCGGAGCTGTTGATCAGCGTTGGGCTGGGCCATCCATTGCTGCAAGGTATGGAGCAGTGGGAACTATTTGCCGCAGCATGGAGGTGGGCTTAAGCGACCATCCACATACAGGTGCCATGCGTTACGATTCATTATATAATAAAATTCCTTGTGCCGCAATTAGCACCAATGATGCAGAAAAATTAGGCAAATGGTTGAAGGAATTTCCGCTTATCAAATTACAAATGCACATGCACTGTGAAACACTTCCCGATGTATTAAGTTATAATGTGGTGGGCGAAATAAAAGGAAGCGAAAAACCTGAAGAAATTATAATAGTTGGCGGACACCTAGATGCGTGGGACAATGGCGATGGTGCACAAGATGATGGTGCAGGTTGTGTGCAAAGTATGGAGGTGGCCAATATTTATAAATCGCTACACATAAAACCCAAACGCACCATTAGAGTTGTATTATTTATGAACGAGGAAAATGGATTACGTGGTGGTCGTAAATATGCCGAGCTTGCCAAACAAAATAAAGAAAAACATATAGCCGCTATAGAAACAGATGAAGGTGGATTTACGCCCCGCGGTTTTAATGCAACATGCGACAGTAACCAATGGAAACTATTATATAGTTGGGCACCCTTATTCAAACCTTATTGGGTTCACGAATGGCAAGTGGGTGGCGGTGGTGCCGACATTGGCCCGCTCAGAGATCAAGGTGTAGCATTAATTGGTTTTATTCCCGACCCACAACGTTATTTCGATTTTCACCATACCGAAATTGACCAATTTAAATATGTAAACAAGCGGGAGCTAGAACTAGGTTCTGCTACTTTAAGTTCCTTAATCTGGTTGCTCAGTGAGCATGGATTTTAATTATAATATTTTGTAGTGACTCCTCAAGAAAACGACCATCCCGGTAGATATACCATCCGTTGGTTTGAGAATGGCCACATCGTATTATGGTTGTTCAAAGATTTATGTTGGGTCTCTTCTTTTAAAATGGGCGGTGTTATTATGATGGTTCCCACTTTGCTTTTGGGAATATATATAACTTGGTTAAGCAAAAAATCAAAATCAGATTTGTTTCACAACTTGGCTGTTTGCTTTTGGATTGCAGCTAATTCTATGTGGATGTGCTCTGAGTTTTTTGAGTTGGAACCCACAGGAAAACCTATTGCTACTGGGCTTTTTGTTTGTGGTATTATAATACTTTTGGTATATTATATTTTTGTGAGGAAGAGAGCTTAAAACACTTTTTGAGTTTAAAAAATAGAGAACCACAAATAAATACAGCTCAATGATGTAGCTGAATAAATGCGAAATTTTTTTATTTGTTGATTTATAGATGTTTACAAAATTTTTCAAATTTATTATTTATTATTTATTATTTATTATTTATTATTTATTATTGCGGTTCAAACTTTAAATAAAAAAATAAATATGAAAAAAATTATTCTACTAGCTTTTTTAAGCTCTTTCCTAACCCCATCATTTGCGTACTTCACAATTTGTAAAAGCAATAAGGGGTCCAATGGTTACTTTCGGGTTTGCGAAGAACATGGATCGAACGCACACATACTTAAATGCGAAGGCCCTGGAGACATTCGTTGCGAATGGATGATATCCCCTCCAACTGGCGAAAGAGAAGTGCCATGTGGTGGTATAACTGTGTTTGTGGAAAACAACATCACCAACAACCAATTAACAGGCCAAGCAATTATGGGGGGTGTTAATTTTGTAGCATGGGCAGGAACGGACTTAAGTAATTATTCCTTTACAGTGTATACTATAGCAGAAGCAACACAATTAGGTTTATTAAATTAATACTATTATGAAAAAAATAATTAAAATAGCCTCACTACTAATAGTGTTAAGCTTACAAACATTAAATTCTTTTGGTTATATTAAAATATGTCGAATTTATAAAGGAGAAAACGGTTATGATAAGATAACAGAAAACCATAATTATTCAAATCCATTTCAACATAGACATTTATTAGATTGTGAAGACCCTGGAACTAAAAAATGTGAATGGACTACCTATCAACCAGGTGCAGATGAAATAGTCCTGCCAAGAGTTGATTGGTTAGTTGATTTTGCTGAAACCAAGGTATTGCAGGGCTGTTTACCAGTAGCGAGATACTTGTTTTCTGACGCATTAGTGATTGTTACCGGTAATAATCCAAACTACTATTATATTGAAATCTACACAATAGTTGAAGCTACCGAACTTGGTTTACTTTAAGCAACGTTTTTATTTTTTATTTTTATTAATAACTCTTTTTATTAATAAAGGGTTCGCACAACAAAAGTTTGAGTTTGATACTTTTATAAATGTGGGTATTAGGAATTATTATGATTCCGATAGAAGACCTCTGTTTTATTGTCATAAAGAGAGCATATACTATATTAATTATGAATGTAAAAACATAAAAAGTTTTATGTTTTATAACGATTCATTGCTTGTTTTTTATA
>JAWXAU010000025.1 GCA_034439655.1 Bacteroidota bacterium
AATGACGGCTTCGACCTGAATATTGTCTCCGATTTCAACAGATTCTTCATTCACGAAGCGTGATACTCAGAATGACGGCTTCGACCTGAATATTGTCTCTGATTCCAACAGATTCTTCGTTCACTAAGCGTGATACTCAGAATGACGGCTTCGACCGAATGGCACTTACCACTTACCACTTACCACTAGTAATTTTCTTACGCATCTATCTTCGCATACTTCGCGTTGTGCTCAATAAATGCACGACGAGGAGGTACTTCATCACCCATTAACATACTAAATATATGATCGGCTTCGGCAGCACTGTCAAGAGTTACACGTTTCAAAGTACGAAATTCAGGATCCATAGTTGTAGACCATAGTTGCTCTGCATTCATTTCTCCCAAACCTTTATAACGTTGCACATTCACACTATCAGGATTGCCACCTTTGCTCAAGGTGAGAACAGCATTTTCCCTGTCTTGTTCTGTCCAGCAATATTGTTCTTCACGGCCTTTTTTAACTAAATACAAAGGAGGTGTTGCAATATATATATATCCAAATTCGATAAGGGCTTTCATATACCTAAAGAACAAAGTCAAAATCAAAGTTCTGATATGACTTCCGTCCACATCCGCATCGGTCATGATAATAACTTTATGATAACGAAGTTTAGCAAGGTTCAATGCTTTGTCATCATCTTCGGTACCAATAGAAACACCAAGTGCGGTGAATATATTTTTTATTTCTTCGTTTTCATATATTCTGTGCTCGAGTGCTTTTTCTACATTTAATATTTTACCACGCAAAGGCAAAATTGCTTGGAATTTTCTGTTACGACCTTGCTTGGCGGTTCCACCAGCCGAGTCTCCCTCCACTAAGTATATTTCACACATTGATGGATCTGTTTCGCTGCAGTCGCTCAATTTTCCAGGTAGTCCGCTGCCACTCATAGCACCTTTACGTTGCACCATTTCACGGGCTTTGCGTGCGGCATGACGGGCCGTAGCAGCCAATATAACTTTATTAACTATGGTGCGGGCTTCTCTTGGGTTTTCTTCCAAATAATTACCGAGCATTTCGCCCACTGCAATATCCACAGCACCCATCACTTCATTATTACCTAATTTGGTTTTGGTTTGTCCTTCAAACTGTGGCTCTTGCACTTTCACAGAAATAACACCAGTTAATCCTTCACGGAAGTCATCACCACTGATATCGAATTTCAAATTTTTGAGCATGCCTTCTTTGTCTGCATAAGATTTTAAGGTTCTTGTAAGTCCACGTCTGAAACCAGCTACGTGAGTTCCACCTTCTAAGGTATTAATATTATTTACATAGGAAAATAAATTTTCTGAGTAACCTGTATTATATACAATGGCAATTTCCACTGGCACACCTTGTTTTTCGCCTTCTATATAAATGGCTTCGGGAATTAATTTTTCACGCGTACCATCGATATATTCTACGAATTCTTTCAATCCACCCAATGAATGGAAGTGCTCAGAAAGTGGTTTGCCATCATCGTCCAATTCTCTTCTGTCCTCCAAGTTCAAATGAATTCCTTTATTGAGGAACGATAATTCACGCAAACGTGATTGTAATGTTTCGAATTTATAAGTGGTTGAAGTAAATATAGAATCATCTGGCAAAAAGTGCACTTCAGTACCTGTCTTGGTAGTGGTGCCAATTTCTTTTACATCATATAATGGTTTGCCGATTTCATATTCTTGTTGGTAAAGTTTACCATCACGATGCACGGTAACTTTCAATTGTTTTGAAAGGGCATTCACACAAGATACGCCCACACCGTGGAGTCCGCCTGAAACTTTATAATTGTCTTTGTTGAATTTACCACCGGCGTGTAATACGGTCATTACTACTTCCAGAGCTGAACGGCCTTCTTTAGCGTGCATGTCCACAGGTATACCACGACCATCATCTTCAACGGTGATGGAATTATCTTCATTGATAATTACCGAAATATTTTTGCAATAGCCTGCAAGGGCTTCGTCTATCGAATTGTCTACTACTTCATATACCAAATGGTGTAAACCTCTTACGCCCGTATCACCAATATACATCGATGGGCGTTTTCTAACTGCTTCTAATCCTTCTAGAACTTGGATATTGTCTGCGGTGTAATTTGAATTGTCTGTTTCTGTTGTCATTATAATAGTTTATTGATATATTTTATTGGGGTGTAAAATTAGGCTAAAACCCTCAATTGGCCATAGTTTGAATAGAGAAAACCTTAGGCTATTTTTCCACAATAAAGCAAATAATTTGGTGATATTTTTTAGGATAAAAAAATATTGAATTTGGCAAAGTAAGTATTATATTCCAAACGTGTAGTTAACATCATTTGATGAAGGTATTCCGATAGTTAGTGGAAAAGCAATCTGGTATAAAAACCTCCTATTTGACGAGATTGCTACGTTCCTCGCAAACCTGGTTAGACGCTTCGGCAATGACGGTATAGGACGCTCGCATTGACGGAAATATAAACCTAATTCACGTTGTACAAATGATATAATTTCTTGGTATTAATTTCAATATCAAAAAGGCTTAATTGAGCTGCGGTATTTGCCTCCAATGTTTTCACTTTTGCTATACCATTACATAATATATATAATTTCTCAGCAATATCATTGGGCTGTTCTGGATTGGCATATAAAGCAGTAGCTCCCGCTATTTCCTCAAAACATGAACCTGTAGAAGTAAGGCTTGCTTTGCCTCTTGCCATAGCTTCTACCAAAGGTATACCAAATCCTTCAAACAAACTTGGATATATACTGAACAAGCACGCATCATATAATAACGGCAAATGCTCATGCTGCACATAATCCAAATGTATAACGGGCAATTTATGTTCATGTATGTATTTCAGCACTTCTCGGTGGTTATCGCCCGAGCCACCGCATAGCACCAATGGTATTCTATTATTTGCTGACCAAGTTGCACATTGTTGCTTATATGCCTGCAGAAAATTTAAATGATTTTTACGCTTATCAGTTTTACTCACAAATAATATATATTTCTGTGGCAGATTATATACTTTCCTTACTTGAACAATTTCTTCTGCAGTACTTTTATCATAATAAATATCACTACAATTTTGATAAATAACTGCAATTTTTTCTGGATCAATATTGAAGAATTCCACAATATCTTTTTTTGTTTGTTCGCTCGTAGCCACCACATGGTTGGCCGTTTGGCACGCATGTTCAAATTTGCGTTTATAAATTCCACGATTGGTTGCCGTGAAAAAATCAGGGTGACGCAAAAATATTAAATCATGGATGGTAACAACAGTCTTGATACCCGTATTTTCAATTCCAACTGGTAACTCATTGCTAAGGCCATGATATACCTCCAACTTTTTTGTTTGGGCAAGTTTGGTACTGCCATAGCTACGCCACAATTGGTGAAAGGCTTGGTAAAAAATATTATGCGGCTTAAGGGTATGAATATGTTTATTTTTAAGCACAGGTTCCCAAAATTTCACAATATCCTGATCCGATTTTGGGGTGAACAAATAATAATCGTCATCAGGAAAATATTGTAATAAATTCTCAACCACCCTGCGGCTGTAGTTGCCTAGTCCTGTTATATTGTTAAACGCACGCTTCGCATCGAATCCTATTTGCATTGGGGGCAAAAATAAGGGGTAATTAGGAACTAGGAACTAGGAATAAGGAGCAAGGGCCATTCGGCTGAAAAAGTGCCTAATAGTAAGTGATAAGTGCCACTGGGATAATTATTATGATACGTAATTGATGGCAACGCTCACTTACTACTTACTCCTTATTCCTATTAGCCCCAGGCCAACCACACACATCAAAAAAGTAAACGCCGTTTGCCCGCCATGTATTACCATTGCTAATGCTTTGCCATAAGAGGATGGAACACTATATAATACCAATGCTGCCCCCACCAAGTAATGATAAGCTCCCATGCCGCCGCCGCTAATAGGTATAGAGCGACCGATAGTTCCTATGGTGCAAATGGTGAGGCCCGCCAACAAGGTGAGTGAGGAAGTTTCAGGGAACAAATAGAACCAACAATAGGTGAGCAAATAATAGCAAATCCAAATAAGTAAAGTATATAATATAAATTTATTTTTTTGTTTCAATGATATAATACTTCTGAGTCCACTGATAAAGTTTGCAAAAAAATTGTATTTGATAAGTTTTACATAACTATAATACATGAGAAATGCGAGAACCATAATTATTAGCAACAACCAAACCCAATTATTATATAAATTGTAAAAGGTATTTTCAAAACCTGCTTTCCACATATCATGGTAAAAAAAAGTATATACTTTTTCATATTGTAGTATAATGGTTAATGAAATTAGTAATAACAGCATCACGACATCAACAATCCGTTCAAGCAATACCGTTCCCAATGATATGGCCAAGGGTATTTGCTGCTTTTCTTTTTGCCACGTACAGCGAAAAACTTCGCCCAATCGGGGCACAAAAAAACTGATTCCATAAGCAAAGGAAGTGGCAATAAATGTATTGGAAAAAGTAGTTTTTTGCTCTGCTGCATTTAGTAATAAATTCCAACGCAAAGTGCGAATTATATATACTAAAATTGACACTGCCAATGCTGGCCAAACAACAATATAATTGCCGTTTGCTATATGAGTCTTTACTTCGACCCATTCGCCCTTGCTTAAAAATGTATATAATAAATAAGCTCCAAAAAGTACGAATAATAAAAATATAAATGTGTTGAATATTTTTATATAATTCATTAGAAAAAACTATGGTAGAAAATTATTTGATATTATGATATACTTTTTGCACATCATCGTCCTGCTCCATTTTCTCTACCATCTCCATTACCTCGGTTTCTTGTTCTTCGGTTAACTCCACAAAAGTATTAGCTATTCGCTCTAACTCTGAGCTCACAATGGGAAGATTTCTTTCCTCTAAGGCTTTTTGCATCAGGCTATAATCTTGAAAAGCGGTATATATAATAATTTGATTATCCTCTGCATCGATGAACAATTCTTCCAAACCACTATCTATCAAATCAAGTTCGATCTCTTCGGGGTCAAGTCCGGTTGCATTGAGTTTGAACATTCCTTTACGGGTGAAAATAAAATCGAGCGAACCCGTTTTGTTTAAAGTGCCTTCGGCTCTAGTCAAGTATGAACGAACATTTGCCACGGTGCGGTTGGTATTATTGGTAGCGGTTTCAAGCAATACCGCAACGCCGTATGGCCCATAACCTTCGTATATATGTTCTTCAAAAACCTCATCACTTTTCTCACTAGCCCTTTTAATGGCAGCTTCTATTCGGTCTTTGGGCATATTCAATCCCTTGGCAGTTTGCATGGCAGCACGCAATCGTGGATTGCCTCCAGGGTCAGGTCCTGAATTTTTAACAGCCATCGAAATTTCTCTGCCAATGCGGGTAAAAGCCTTGGCCATCTTATCGTAACGAGCAAACATCACATGTTTGCGTTTTTCAAATGCACGTCCCATATTGGGGCAAAAATAGTGGGAAATCGCAAAAAATAAAGAGGCTATTTTTCTAGAAGAAACAATCCGACCTTCATGAATCGTGAAAAAAGGATATTCAATTTTTTCTGTCATACTGCAAATGTTTATCATAAATCAGCTAAAATATTAAACAAATATCCCAATATATGAAAAATAGAAAAAGGTATTAATCAGTCAGGGGGTTTAGTATCTATTTTTGCAAAAATTATAATGACTCCATACACAGCAAACATCAATTATAAAGCCCTTATCGGTATTGCCCTGCCTATAATAATTGGAAGCATTGCACAAAGTACTATTTATATTTCGGATACAATTTTTGTAGCAAGGCTAGGCGAAACGCAATTGGCTGCTGTAGGTATCGGGGGTATATTGTTTTATTTGCTCACCACTATTGGAGCAAGTTTTTCCGTAGGATTTCAAATTTTACTTACACATTTCCGAGGTGAAAGGGGCCATACTTTCCATTTGACTAGATCAGTGGGAATATATATGGTTTTGGCTGGCGGTATTCTTGCTGCTACATTATATACTTTTAGCGGACCTATTACCAGTTTGTTAATAAGCAATAACGACTTATATAAATACACCAAATCCTACCTCGAAAATATTGCACTGGCGGTATTTTTTAGTTTTTTATACTTTTATCTCAGCGGGTTTTATAGTGGTTTGGGTAAAACAAAGGTACTACTTTTTTCTTCCTTTATGATGGCAGCTACCAATATATTGTGCAGTTACTTATTGGTATTTGGGAATGGTGGCTTTAAAGCTTATGGAATAAGTGGAGCGGCTATGTCGTCCAGTATAGCTGAGTTTGTAGGATTTGCTGTTTTATTGGTGTCAATATTATACAATTGGAAGGGCGAAAAACCATGGATAGATGCACAAGTAAAATACAAGCGGAACTATGTACAGATGTTCAATAAGTTCACCCTACCATTGGTATTCAAACAATTTGTAGAAACTATTGGTTGGTTGTTGTTCTTTATTATAATGGAACGTATTGGCGAACGTGAGCTTGCCGTATCTAATGTGATAAAAAGTATATATGCGTTTGTAACACTTCCAGCTATAGCATTGGCATCGGCCTTGCACACCTTGGTGGGTGGGCTTAAAGCAGAGAACAGAATAGCCGAAATTTCTCCTGTAATTCATAGAACTGCTGTCTTAAGTTTATTGGTTACCATCATGGCAGGGTTGCTTACCTACATATTTCCAAACGAGGTCATTCTTTTAATGACAGGCAACACCGATATCTTGCCCGATTTTAAAGATAGTATGTTGTCGATAATGGGTGTTTATATATGTTTTTCGTTATACTCCATTTATTATAATGGGGTAATTGGTTTTGGGGCATTGGCTTTCTCTCTGAAACTCGAATCTATTGCTATTGTAATCTATGTTATCGCTGCATTCATTATTGCATTTGAATTCGAATTGGGGTTATCAGCAATATGGGTTGCTGAAATTATATATTGGGTTATCCTGGGCTTGTTTTCCATAAGGTTTATTGTGACCCATATCTACAAAAAAGGAAATGAATATAAGAGATTTGTGCAGATGAGTGATGATTGACGATGTAGCTCGCCGAAGCGTGTACGATGTAGCTCGTCGCGGCGAGTGGCTGACGCTTGATTACTTTATACCAATTCTTAAACTATAATAGTTCTCCGTCTGTGGCGGATTGGTTTGTAGAATGGTAATGCCGAACTACATCCCGAAAGCCCCGCTTAATCCCGATAATTATCGGGATGCGGGGGATTAGTCCCTTTCTTTTGGACTATTA
>JAWXAU010000026.1 GCA_034439655.1 Bacteroidota bacterium
AAGCCCCGCTTAATCCCGATAATTATCGGGATGCGGGAGGATTAGTCCCTTTCTTTTGGACTATTATATATTGAGTTTCGGTGGTAATGCCGAACTACAATATGTTTAGTCCCCCTTTTTTTGGACTATTATATATTGAGTTTCGGTATAAAATCTACTTCATACAGGCTGTAATTAACAAATCGGGTCAATTTCCCAATCAGAAATTAACACCAACTCAAACACATATTATTATTGATTGAGCAGTTTAAACAATTCAGTTAAATTGGGTGATAGAATAATCTCAGTTCTGCGATTACTTGCCCTTCCATCTGCAGTTAAATTAGTGGCTACAGGAATAAATTCTCCGCGTCCAGATGCCACGATACTACGCGGGTTTACGCCATTTTCTAAAGTTAATATGCGTACTATAGAAGTAGCCCTTGCCACACTTAATGCCCAATTGTCTACAAATGTTCCTTTGATTGGAACACTATCGGTATGCCCTTGAATATCTACATTAATATCTGGATTGCTATTTAATACCGTTGCCAGTTTTTGCAATGCTCCTTTACCATTTGCACTTACTTTATCACTACCCGATTTAAACAATAATTTTTCTTGAAGTGATACATATATATTCCCATCTCTAATTTCAATACTTAATTCCTCAGGTGTAAAACCAACCAATGCGTCTGCAACAGTTTTCTTCAATTTGCTCATGATATCCCTTTGTGCTAAAATTATATTTTGCATATCGGCAAGCCTTTTTGCTTGGTCTGCAATGGTCATTTGTGAGTTCTTCGAAAGAGTTTGCAAGTCATTAAGCACTGTTGCATTTTTGTTACTAAGTTGTGATACTAAATCTTTAGATTGGGCTAAAGCAGTATTACATTCTTTTACAGATACAGCACATTGTGCTGCTTTACCATGCAATGCCGTGCTATCCACCTGTAATCGCTCAACAGTGGCTTGCGAAGCTCTATATTTCTTTTTAGAAACACAACTAAAGTTTAAAAGTGAAGCAAAGCATACAAGGACTAATAGGGAGTATATAGATTTCATAATAATAGTTTTTTTTGCAAATTTGAGGGCTATGATTCACTGAAATGTTATATAATATGTATAATAAGTTGCATAATTCACATATTTATAATTTTTAGTTTTGTCGCAGTCATTTTCAAATTTGCCCAATTCTTTTATCCGTTTGGGTCTCGGTTAAATCCCGAATATTCCCTATGGATGCCGTTGTATTAGCTAACATAATAGTCGGCGAAATGACACCAGATACGTGCTTTACAGGTCTATTTCCTCACCCCTCAATCTCAATATCATACCTATTCAACAAACCCGCAAGCCCCACAGCGGAGAACTTTGCCTTTTTAATTCTATTGGTTTCTGGGTCTAATATATAATTAAATGCGGAACGAAAATCGGCTTTTTCTATAATAGTATGATCGAAGATGGCACCCATCAAATCGCAGTTGTCAAATGAAGATTGTGTGAGGTCAGTTTCTGTAAAATCAACTTCATGCAAACTGCAATTGCTGAATTTGGTTTTCTTTACATTTAGTTTATAAAATGAAGAAAGATTTAATATACAATCTTCAAATGCTACAGAAAAAAGAAATGGATTACAGTTCTCAAAATGCAGGCCCATCAGTTTGCAACTTTTAAATTTCGCTTCTCTAAATGCAGTCTGCACCAGCTTTGCCGAGCTCATATTACAGTCCTTAAACTCACAGGTAGTAAAATTTATTTCAGATAAATCTGCATTCTCAAATATACAATTATTAAATATACAGTTTTCGTATTCACCTTTGGTAAAAGGTGTTTTAGAATGATCTATTTTATCGAAAACTTTGTCTTCTGTATATGTTTTGTCCATTGATATTATTCAGCTTTCCAAGTGTATGCTTTGGACCAAGCAAAGAATTTTGCTATCTCATCCTGATGAGATTTTATCCATTTCTTCACCTTTTTGTCGTTGGATGAACTAAAAGCTATATAACCAAATGTTTCAATCATATCTTGTTCTTTCATTTCTAAAAAATAAGGAACATAATAATCCCAATAAAATCCATAGTTATCTTTTTTTGTTTCTTTCAACGATGAGCATACCAATTCTATTTTACTAATAAATAGTTGCACCTCTGTTTTTTTCTTATTGCTTTTATCAAAGTCGAGACCTGCTTCTATAGCTAATATTAAGTCGGTAGAAGTGAAACTATTTTCTTTTGGTTTGCCGTTAGCACTTGTGTCGCTTAACATATCAGGCGTTATACTAATAGTAATACTATTATTTCCTGTTTTTTGAGCACTGCTATTTATTAGTTTTTTAATGCTTTCCAAATTATCAATACCCCTGCTACTTCCAGGTTCCAAAACCATAAATCGACAAAAGGCCAATAGCGAGGGAATCCTTTTCTTTTTTACGTTCAATATTCTAGCAATCGCATTGTGGGAACTTGCATGTTTTGGATTAATACTTATAGCTTTTTGAAAAGCTTTAATAGCTTCATCATATTCTTTCATTCCAGATAAGGTAACTCCCTTGTTGAAATACAATTGATAGTTATCAGGAAATAATTTTATGCCTTCATTATATATTTCTATGGAAATATCTGTTTTTTCCGTCGCATCTAATACATTGCCATAAGTAACATATACCGATACTATATTTTTGTTTTCTGGATATAGTTCAATAACTTTTTTACAACATCTAATCGACTCATCATATTTTTGGAGCGAAAAACAAGTAAGTGCCTTTTCAGATAAAGCAACTAGATTGTTTTTGTCGAATTCTAGTGCTTGGTCGTATTTGGCAATGGCAGCTTCATAGTCGCCTTTGTCATGCAAAATAATCCCTTCATTCACATATTTTTCAGCAGTGTTTTTGTCTTGGGCTAATAGCATAGTAGTCGCACAAGAAATTAAGAGTAATAAAAGAGTTTTTTTCATTTTAGTTTATATTATAATTGGTGTTGTCCATTGGGTATAATCTAGTTTATCGAATATTTTTTCTGCTGTATATATTTTGGCCATTATTGTTAGTTATTTCGTGCTGTTGCGAGTTCCGAAGCCTCGGAATAATTTGACAAATATAATTACAAATCAAACGATTTCCCCACCATCACCGATTTCATACTTACGGGCGGAGCAATTAATCCCCCAGCTTTTAATTGTGTGCTGGATTAGTCCCCTTTCTTTTGGACTATTATATATTGAATTTCGTTATAAATGGATTTAAGGTTCTTTCAAAAAAATTCATAGGAGGTTGGCATGATAATAAATAATTTTGAAAATATTCAGACTGTTACCCTAAGAAATGGGTTATGGATTATGCTGCCATAAGATATGGGATTCGAGTTCCCATGCAGCTTGATAAGCCATCTCTCGTGGGTCGGGAGGTGGTTTTTTTTGACAATCCATTAGCACCCCACAAAAAAAGCACCCTCTCAGGTGCTTTATAATTTCTAACAAAAAGTATGATAGTCTTATTTCACTTTCTCAACCACCGCTTTAAAAGCTTCTGGATGATTCATGGCTAAGTCGGCCAATACTTTACGGTTCAATTCCAAACCATTTTTGTGAAGTTTACCCATCAATACAGAATAAGACATTCCGTGGATTCTAGCTCCTGCATTGATACGTACAATCCATAATGAACGGAAGTTACGTTTTTTGGTTTTACGGTCGCGGTAGGCATAAGTTAAGCCTTTTTCAACTGCGTTTTTAGCAATGGTCCAAACATTACTACGAGTTCCCCAATAGCCTTTGGCCATTTTAAGAATTCTTTTTCTGCGGGCTTTACTGGCCGCATGGTTTACCGATCTTGGCATAGTATATTATATATTAGTTGGTTGGGGCGGCAGCAACACTGTACTACACTTGCTTTCTGATAAAGAAGCCCTTTTCCGGTTTTTCTTAATTACTTCCCTATAGCTAACAACCTACGAACATTGCCCATATCGGCATCATTCACAATTCCTTTGTGGGTAAGGCGGCGTTTACGTTTAGTACTTTTTTTGGTAAGTATATGACTCTTGTATGCATGGGCCATTTTTACTTTGCCTGAGCCTGTTATTTTAAAACGTTTTTTGGCTCCTGAATTTGTCTTTTGCTTTGGCATCGTGGTATTTTATATTTTATAGTTATTGTTTTTTATTTTCTATCCCCGTCTGCTGCCAGTCTATCCCCGTCTATCCCCGTCTGCTGCCAGTCTATCCCCGTCTGCTTTAGCTGACGGCCATAACCCTACGGTTACTTCGCTACCTTCCCTTTTGGCGACATCAGTAGGAACATTTTCTTTCCTTCTAATTTTGGTAATTGCTCCACTTTGCCCACCTCACTTAGGTCTTGTGCAAATTGAAGTAATAATACCTCGCCACGTTCTTTATATACAATCGATCTTCCGCGGAAGAATACATAAGCTCTCACTTTGCTTCCTTCCTGCAAAAAGGTTTTGGCATGGTTAAGCTTGAAATTAAAATCATGCTCATCAGTATTCGGGCCGAAACGTATTTCTTTGATTACGTTCTTCACAGAGTTAGCCTTCAACTCTTTTTGCTTCTTCTTTTGCTCGTATAAGTATTTATTGTAATCAACAACTTTGCAAACAGGCGGTTCGGCATTAGGTGAAATTTCCACCAAATCTACTCCTTGTTCTTCGGCTATAGCCAATGCATCTTTGGCAGAGTAAATGCCTTGTTCCACATTGTCGCCTACTAAGCGTACCTCCCAAGCTGTTATTCGCTTGTTGATTCTAAATAGTTCTTCTTTTTTTTTCAATTGTTGTTATTAATCTCTTCGTTTACTTGCCCTATGAATTCAGAAACCGAAAGTTTGCCCAAATCTCCCTTGCCATGGCGGCGAATTGAAATTTTCTCTTCATTCTGTTCTTGCTCGCCAATGATAATCATGTACGGAACTTTCTGAATTTCAGCGTCTCTTATCTTCTTCCCAATTTTTTCGTTACGGCTGTCAACGAAGCCGCGAATATCGGACTTTTTCAGCACATTCAAAACATTTTGTGCATATTCCTCATTTTTATCTGAAATAGGCAGCACCGCTACTTGTTCTGGAGCCAACCACAATGGGAAGTTCCCTGCATAATGCTCCAATAAAAATCCGATGAAACGCTCATGGGTACTCAGTGGTGCACGATGTATTATAATAGGATGTTCCTGTGTATTTTCTTTGGTGGTATAAGTTAAATCGAAACGCTTGCCCTGTGCAAAATCAACTTGGTTGGTGGCCAAAGTAAACTGACGACCGATGGCAGAGTATATTTGTATATCAATCTTTGGCCCGTAGAATGCTGCCTCATCTTCAATCTCCACAAATGGAATTCCTGAATTGATTAATACTTTGCGAACCATATCTTCGGTCTCTAACCAAAGCTCAGGCTCGTTCAAATATTTTTGTCCAAGCTTGGCAGGATCGTGCTTACTCAGTTGCATCATATATTTATCGATACCAAATATTTTAAAATATTTCAGATACAATTCATTCACCGCTCTAAACTCACTTTCAAATTGTTCCTTAGTACAATATATATGTGCATCGTTCATTTGCATAGAACGCACACGCATTAAGCCAAACAAACTTCCTGAATCTTCGTAACGATAGCAAGTTCCATACTCGGCCAAACGAACCGGCAAATCTTTATAGCTTTTGTGAGTAGCCCCAAATATTTTATGGTGATGCGGACAGTTCATGGCTTTCAAATAATATTTCACATTATCCAATTCCATGGGCGGGAACATACTCTCGGCATAATAAGGCAAATGACCGCTACGTATATATAAACTTTCTTTGGCAATATGTGGCGTACGAACCCTTTGGTATCCAGCTTCCTTCTCCGATTTTTTTGCAAGCTCTTCTAGCTGTTCTATAATAGCGGCACCTTTGGGCAACCATAGCGGAAGACCTGGGCCAACTTCATCATCAAATGTAAATATTTCGAGTTCCTTACCAAGTTTGCGGTGGTCGCGTTTCTTCGCTTCCTCCATCATTTCTACATACTCTGTAAGCTCTGCATTTTTGGTAAAAGTGATCCCATATATACGTGTAAGCTGTTTGCGTTTTTCATCACCACGCCAGTAAGCACCTGCCACAGTAGTAAGTTTCACTGCTTTTATAAAACCAGTATTGGGTATATGTGGCCCACGACACAAATCAGTAAAATTACCTTGTTGATAGAAAGTTATTTCACCATCGTTCAATCCTTCTATTAATTCAAGTTTGTATTCATCACCTTTTTCGGTGAAGTATTTTGTCGCATCGGCTTTGTTTACTTCGCTACGGGTATAAGCATTTGCCTGCTTGGCAAGCTCTAACATTTTGTCTTCAATCTTTTTAAAATCGTCGACGGTTATGGTTTTACCACCGAGGTCTATATCATAATAAAAACCTTGTTCGATAGCAGGACCAATTCCGAATTTAGTTCCTGGATATATTGCTTCAATAGCCTCAGCAAGTAAGTGAGCCGATGAATGCCAAAATGTATTTTTGCCTTCCGTATCATTCCACGTAAGCAGGCGAATGCTCGCATCTTGGTTAATAGGTCGTGTGGCATCCCATGTCACACCGTTCACTTCAGCGGCAAGCACATTGCGTGCAAGTCCCTCGCTGATAGATTTGGCTACATCAAGCCCTGTAGCTCCAGCTTCGTACTGTCTCACCGAACCATCGGGCAAAGTAATATTGATCATGTTTTATAAAATTTAATCCGCTGTGTGCGGATGTTTTGGGCGGCAAAGTTAAATACTAATGATGAATTATAAATGATAAGTTAAATACTAATGATGAATTATAAATGATAAGTTAAATACTAATGATGAATTATAAATGATAAGTTATGAATGATGAGCATTATTATAATAGTTAATCAATTGTTTTCAAAACTATTTAATGATGGACCCATTGATACCATGTAAAATTATGCATATAGGTAATTCTAGATGAGAAATAGTCGTCCAACTTGTTCTTGTTAATATTATAATATCCGCTATATCCAATATAGATAGAAATCTGGTGCTCAAAGTTTACACTATATAATACACCCAACGAACTGCTAAAGTTGACAAAATAGTTTTTATCAATCATCAC
>JAWXAU010000027.1 GCA_034439655.1 Bacteroidota bacterium
CAATTTTTATGGTGTCATTGTTCCTGCTTGATATGAATACTTTGAGTTTCATTGAAATATTTATTTGTTGGTTGTGTCTGTCCTACGCTTGTGCATAACTTGTATATAGGAGCCATAAAATCACCCCAATCTCACTAATTTGGTTCGTTTGAGCAATAAACATTCCTTTTTTACTTTGCAATAATAATAAGAATTGAGCATTATTTTACATGTTATTTTACTTTAATTGATCTCGCTTGAAGAATCATGAATTTTCTATAAATCATCAAATGGACTTTTCATATTCTGAATATTTTTCATACTTACATGGTTGTGTATTTATACTAATTCTTAAACTATAATAGTTCTCTGCCTTACGCGGATTAGTTTTTAGAATGGTAATGCCGAACTACATCACAAAAGCCCCGCTTAATCCCGATAATTATCGGGATGCGGGGGCTTAGTCCCCCTTTTTTGGACTATTTTATTTTAAGTTTCGGTATAATTTCTAACATTACCTTCATCTGTTGTATATTTGATAAACTGCATAACAAAAAAAAGTGGCTGGTCTTTTAGAGACCAACCACTTTTTAAAATTTACAATACTTATCGTATTATATTTTTGTGAATCTTTTGGTAGTATTTATACTGTTATTATAAAAATTGATGAAATAAATACCATCGGTTAACTCACTTACAGGTATAGTTTTATTACCGCCTTTAAGGGTATGTTTTGCAACTATTTGGCCTTTCATATCTATTATATCTGCATTTATCATTTCGTCTATATTTATTAAGTTGTTAATATATATATTTTCTTTTGTTGGGTTAGGGTAGATATCCATAACCTGACTGCTGGTGTTTGCCTCGGCAATGCTTGTGTTTGTAGTTTGATCAAATACTGCGAATGGGCTAAGCGAAGTGATGTTTGCTCTTTGTATGCTATACATGTTACTGCCCAATGAGGCAGCCGCAGCACTAGTTTGCACATCCCATGCACCAGAAGTATAATGTGATATATATGCTTTGGTATTATCAAAACCATTTACTTCTGCATTCGAATACCATTTCAAGTTTACATTAATATTGAGGTTTGCAGCCACATCCGATTCAAGCATCCAAGTGGCATTAACCATGTGTTGACTGGCTGATAAAATTGTACCCATAGTACCTTGTGAATATACCTTTGGAGACACATTAGCTCTTATTTGTCTGTTCGACGAGCCTGTATTAAGTTGAATATTGGTAGGGAAATAATAGGTTACAGTTCCGATAGGAAAATTAACCGAAGTTCCAGTTACAAGTGGCATCACTAAAAAACCGAAAGAACCTGTTATCACATAAGAAGTACTGCTTGCACCTGTAATAGTGCCTGCTGAACCCATTACCAATTTATAATTTGACAATGTGATAGTACCGTTCACAAAATTCAAGTCACCGTCAATTTCTAAATCGGAGCTGATTACGATTGTACCACCACTAATTACGTTCACTGTGAAATTATTTACAATATTTTCGGTAGGCGTGAACCTTAAAGAACCTGCTGGAGCTGTTACGGTATTGATAATTATATTAGAAGCCGAGCCCGAAGAAATTGTTCCTGAACCTGTAGCCGCTATATCTCCTTTTATGGTAAGTGTATTATTGCCGAGTGCCAATACCCCACTAGTAAGTTTAAGGAAACCATTAACTTGTATAGAAGATGCTGCAATTACAGATGAACCTGCTGGTACATCAATGGTAACATCGTTCAATCCTGAACCTGAAAGTTCTACACCAACAGTTGAAGTTGCAGTTGAATAGTGAACATTATATTTTGCGGTAAGATCAGCAGAACCGCCACTTACTATAAAAATTCCGCCTGCCATCATAATAGTCGTATTACTTTCTACAGCAATACTACCTCCAGTTTTGGTGGTGAATGTGCCTGCTGCAAAAACCAATTTGTTGTTTACTTTAATACTCGCTGTAGTTGCTAGGGCTGTTGCTGCGGTTGTAAGCGTGTAAGCAGTAAGTGAGCCTGTGAATGCAAGTGTTGCATAGGTAGCAAATACCACATTACCCATTACCATAGTGCCTGTTCCAGTTAAAGTGCCTAAACCTAACCAAAGCGAATCGCCTGAGGTAGCAGTTAAGGTTCCATCAACAGTTAAAGAAGCCAATGAACCATTGATAGTAAGGTTAACATTTGCAGCTACCGATATACTTGATGGTATAACGATTTGGTCGTTGACTACGTTGGTAGAGGGTGCAGAATTACCTGCCCATGTAGCATTGTCAGTCCAGTTGCCACTACTTACGGCTGTAAATGTTGCAGCCGATGCCGCTTGTACCATTACGAATGAGCAGACCATGAAGCAGATTTTAATAAGACTAATCTTATTCTTTTGATTAACGGTTTTACCGTTCTTTTTTTGTAAAGTTTCCATTTTTATTTATGTTTAATTAGTTAATAAATTATTATAGTGCAAAATTGAGAACAATCGTGTTTTGGTGAATTACACAATTGTCTAAATATATTATATATATTACAGAAATCAATAAATGAAATTTTTTATCCATTTATATATATATATAGAGAGAGAGAGAGAGAGAGAGAGAGAGAGAGAACCTAATAAAATCTTGAAATTTTAGATTTTGTATTATATCAATTCTTATACTATAATAGTTCTCCGCTTGAGGCGGATTGGTTTTTAAAATTGCAATACAAGCTACATCCCGTTGCGGGAGATTAGTCAATTTTTTCGGACTATTATACCGAAACTCAATATAAAATAGTACAAAAAAAGGGGGACTAATCCCGAAAGCTTTCGGGATGTAGTTCGGCATTACCATTCTTCAACTAAAATAGTCTTTTGGACTATTTTAGTTGAAGAAATGGTATTATATATTGAATTTCGGTATAATACATCCACAAATTATGGATGTGGACGACACCATCGTGTACAGAAAACCGTTCTGTAAAATTAAGAAGTAGGTAATTTATTATACCCCCTGAGAAAGTTCTGGGGCAATTTTTGATTTATCCAATTTCTTGACCACCGTTTTGAAAAGAATTAAATTTATTCCACTAATAATAAATACAATTCCCGACACTGTAAGTGCTTTGCTATAGTCAAAATAAGTAGTTGAGATAATAAATACAGCACCAAGAGCTACAAAGACCCCTAAGATTAATCTTATAATATCTGTCTGTAAACTTACATTATCTTTCAGCATTAATATTTGCAAACAGAAAATAACTTCGGTAATACCATAATATAATAGAAAGAAAGTTGTGATATTAAAAAAACTTTCAATGTTGTTGGCAAAAAATAAAATCGCAAAACCATAAACAACCATACCTACTGCATGTAAGGCGTGATAATTTAAAGGTACGCGTATGTGCCTGCTCTGGTAAGCGGTAACAAAGGCAAAAGTAGCACTTAACAACATTCCAATACCAACAATATATTGAATTGAATAAGTTGGGTTATATGCCACAGTCAAAACCACGATTCCAGTTATAATTATTAAAATACCATAAATGGCTAAGGATGCATATCTGTTCATAATTGTAAGTTTTTTTTTAATTTATGGTTTAGGATTCTATGAAATTAATCTACACAAATAAATTTTATTGATATAGATGATTATAGGACAAAGGTGTGAGTATTTTGCCTACTCATACTTATATATTTATGAAAAAAATTTACATATATCCCATGTTTTTCTTATTTGCACTGTGGGACTGTATTTCAGCCATCAACATATCCGTACCCAATCCTTTTGCAATAGCTATTCCCAATTTCGCCTCGGCACGAAAGAAATGACAAAGCTGTCGGTTGATAATTATATCTCTTTTTTCACCCACAATGCCCATCATGGAACCCACAATATTTGAAACTAAATTATGTCTATCATAATCATTCATGGCTTTATTATACAATAAACCAGGTTGCGTATAATGGTCGTTATCGTTTTCACCGTTTCTATCATACCAGTCGGCAACGTTGCTTTCTAAAGGCATTGCAGGTTCTTTGTAATTTTCATCTGCATATATATCATCAAAACTGTTAGGTGAATAATTAGGCGATTCGGCTCCGTTTTCATCCGTACGCATAAAGCCATCACGTTGGTAATTTGCAACCATATAGGGACATTTGTTTACTGATAGTAACTCATAATTCACACCCAAACGATAGCGGTGTGCATCGGGATAGGAGAGCAAACGGCCCTGTAATAATTTATCGGGCGAATAGGAAATACCATCCACAACATTGGCCGGTGCAAATGCACTTTGTTCAACCTCGGCAAAATAATTCTTGGGAATTTGATTCAGCTCCATCACACCCACATCAATAAGGGGGAAATCGTGATGGTACCATACTTTGGTTATATCAAAAGGATTGAAAGGGAATTCTTTAGCTTGCTCGAGGGTCATTACTTGTATTTGCATTTTCCATTTCGGAAAATCTTTTTTATCAATAGCATCTACCAAATCGCGTTGGGCAAAATCGGGGTCTTTGCCTTTCATTTCTACAGCTTCATCATTGTTAAAATTCTTTATTCCCTGCAGGTTTTTGAAATGAAATTTTACCCATACTTTTTCATTCTTTGCATTAAACATACTAAAGGTGTGCGAGCCAAAACCATCCATGTGCCTATGGCCATAGGGTGTTCCTCTATCGCTCATCAGTATCATAACCTGGTGCAAACTTTCTGGATTCAAGCTAAAAAAATCCCACATCATTGTAGGGCTTTTGCAATTGGTTCGTGGGTCACGTTTTTGTGTATGTATGAAATCGGAAAATTTCTTAGGATCTTTAATGAAAAATATAGGAGTATTGTTTCCTACCAAATCCCAGTTTCCATCTTCAGTATAATATTTCATCGCAAAACCACGTGGGTCTCTTTCGGTATCGGCACTGCCTTTGTCGCCACCTACTTGCGAGAAGCGAACAAACATTTTAGTTTCCTTGCCTATCTTATTAAATATTTTTGCTTTAGTATACTGGCTTATATCATGGGTAACCGTGAAGGTTCCGAATGCTCCGCTACCTTTAGCATGCACCACTCTTTCAGGAATTCTTTCCCTATTGAAGTGAGCCATTTTTTCATGTAATATATAATCTTGCAAAAGTAAAGGGCCTCTCGGCCCAATACTCATACTATTTTCATTTTCCACATAGGGCTTACCCGATGTAGTAGTGAGTTTCTTATTTTGTTTTTTATCCATCTGATTAGTTCGCGTTTGCGACTTTTTTCCCTTCGAAATGAAACTCGACCCTACGGTTCATCTGGTCTTCTGCATCGCTACATTCTACGCCTTGCACACAGCGGTTAACAACTTGCGATAAACCATAACCTGTGGCAACCATACGCTTTTTGCCAACACCTTTTTTGTTAAGATAGCGAACTGCTGCGGCATGACGGTCATTGCTCAATACTATATTATATTCAGGTGTGCCTCTGCTGTCGCAGTGACCACCAACTATCAATTTCATATCAGGGAATTCTTTCATATAGTTAACCACGCTGTCTAAGTATGAAATCGCATCGGGACGTATATCATATTTATCAAAATCGAAGTATATAATTCCGTTAATAGGCATGGGTGCTTTTACTTTTACAATTTGATCCAAATTGGCTTTTACAATAATAGGTTCTTCTACAGGCACTACTGCCAATACTTCTACTGGAGGTTTTGGTCTGTACCCAATAGTATATATAGAGGTGACAAAGTCGCTATCCAAATCCTCACGATTCAAGTCAAAATATAAAATATCATCTTCGCCATTTCCACTTGTATTTCTGTTTGAAGTTATATAACCTGTTTTACCGCTTTTTAGGAATATAATTCCATTATCATCGGCTGTAGAATTAAAAGGATATTTCATAGGTTTAGCTTTCTCCAAGCGACCATTATTGTTTAATGCTACACAAACGTCCATACCTCCCAAACCTTGATAACCATTTGAAGCAAAATAGAAATTACCTGCACTGTCCATACTCGGATATTTCTCTCTGTTGAAAGTATTAATATTGGAACCCATATTGATGGGGCTGCCCCAAGTATCTCCTACACGGTTGCAATAATATAAATCTGTTTCACCATAGCCACCTGCCATGTCGGAAACAAAATAAAGTCGTGATCCATCAGGAGAAAGGAAGGGATTGGCCACCGAATAATTATTACTATTATGCGGGAACGCAACTGCTTTTGTCCATTCTCCATCTTTCTTTGTTAGCATAAATATCTTATTACGTTCGATGCCTAATGTTTTCTTTTCATCACCTTTCAAATATTTCTCAACACGAGTTGTATATATAGTATCATAGTTTTTCGAGAAACAAGCTGGACCATCATGGTATTTATTATCAATATGCTTTCCGCCCAAGGGTGCTAAATCTGTATAGTTTGTGTCATTATTAGTCATGCTTTTAGCATAATATAAATCTAAATAATTTGAACCAGTCCATGGGTATACTTTACCATGTCCTGCAGTTTTTCTGGAAGATGCGAACACAATTCCGTCTTTATATAATACTGGAGAGAAATCGGCTTCTTTCGAATTGAGCTTGGCAACATTACTGATGGTAATCTGCTCATCCCATTGGTGGTCGTATACGACAGTATCAATTGATTCACTATAGAATTTTCCACGAGGATCGGAGGGTACCAACTCTGTATACTTATTGAAAGCAATTTTTGACTCTGAATATCTTCCATTACTTTTTAATACTTGTCCATAGTTTAAATAAAACTCAGGTTTGCTATAAGTGCCTGCTGCATTTACTTTATCATAAGCTTCTTGTTCCGACTTCTTATAACAGTTCATTTTACGGTAGCATTCGCCTAGTTTATAATATAGGTCGGTAGTTGGATTTTTATCAATTGCTTTTTGATAAAGTTTTGCGGCTTCATAATATTCCCAATTATTATAAAGTCTATCGGCTTTTTTTGTTTGAGCATTCACTGTTATACAAAACAGAGCGGCAATGATGATGGTATATATGTTTTTCATTTTCGTATTTATTTAGTAATTTGTGTGTATTTAAAAGAATCTAGGACTCGTCATTTTAGTTTTAGTGCGGCTAAGGTCCCATCCAATCATGAACTCGTGCGTGCCACTATTATATTGACCATTGCGGTTCAAATAGTAATCGTAAGAATAACCGAAACTGAACGCATTGGACATTTGGAATTGCAAAATACCTATCAGCATATTATCTGTACCAGTCATATTGATTCTTTTGCCGACTCTGTAACCCGCTCCAAGAAATAACTTTTCGAAGAAGATAAACGAAGCGTCAATTTCACCAACCACCGGTGCCGACTGAACATACTTCATCAAAATTGAAGGTCTAAAATCAACTGATTTGGTTAAAGGTAAAACTACACCTGTGGTTAAATAATATTGTCTGTAAAACTTTGCCTTATCGGCACCCGAGGCATCAGTTAAACCAAATCTTGATTGCAATAGGTGATTGGCACTCAGTCCACAATAAAAACGTGGTTTGTAAAGATATAATCCTGCAGCGGCATCGGCAACCCAATTTGAGTTTGCGTTTGCTGCAAATGCGGGATCATTATTATCATCAATATTTATTTTGTCCCAACCTACACTTACATTGTTTACCATTCCTGTTACTCCAAATGCTAATTTAGCTTTTTCACTAACTTTGGCATGATAAGCATAGGTGAAATTTACACCTGTATTTTTTAACGGGCCTGCTTTGTCGTTATTTATTTGCAAGCCTAAACCCACTTTACTATTGGGCAATGCACTGTGAATGCTCAACGATTGACTAGTAGGTGCACCTTCCATCTTAGCCCACTGACTGCGATGAACCAAGCTGCCTGAGAACACTTCCCGGCTTCCAGCATAGGCTGGATTTATATTAACCGGGTTGAAGAAATACATGGAATATCCTGGATCCTGTTGTGCAAATGCACCGAAGGAGAGTAGTCCCAAAACGATTGTTGAAATTATCTTATTCATTGTTTTAATTTTTTAAATGTTTTATATATATATTAATTTTAATAATTATCTTTTTATAATAACCCAACCACGTTTATCTACATTGCCATAAGTGACGATATAATAATAAGTGCCATCGGGTAAATCGTCCCCGTTCATGTTTTTACCAGTCCATAGAATGGTTTTATTATCATAGTTATCTCCTACCCAAACTTCATTGCCCCAACGGTTTATTATTTGTACTTTGTTTACAGGATAGAAATCAAGTACTGGTATTTTCCAATAATCATTATACCCATCGCCGTTTGGAGAGAAACCATTGAAGAAGTCTAATACAGGTACTACAGTTATTACTACAGTACTAGTTTTTGAACATCCCGTTGATGTATTTGTTTCTGTTAAATAATAAGTGGTAGTCACAATCGGGCTGGCTTGTGGCTCAGCAACTGTAGTTGAACTTAAACCTACTGAAGGCGTCCAGCTATAAGTATTCCCTGCAATGGCAGGTGCTCCGATAACGGTACTTGCACCCAACAATATAGTTTGTCCAACTCCAGCATTAGCAGCAGGCAGCGGATTCACCGTAAGCACAGTTACTATAATACTATCGCAGCCATTCACAGTTTTATAAGTATTACTATAATTACCAGAAGTGGTTCTATATATTCCTCCAATTACAACACTGTCGCCATTACAAATTGCTAGTGCGGTATTATTTGAATATACAGGATACACCGTAAATACAGTTACTATAATACTATCACATCCACGTGTGGTAATAAGTGAATCGGTATAGGTGCCTTGTATGGTTCTATATTTTCCTGCTATCATTAAGCTATCACCACTACAAGTAGAAGCAGTTAAATTATTTATAATACTAGGGAATAGAGTAAACACCGTAGCTACTACACTGTCGCATCCATGAATTGTATATAGCGAATCGGTATAAGTGCCTGGTATAGTTCTATATTTCCCAGCTATAAATAAGCTATCGCCATTACAGGTAGATACGGTTGCACTCTTTGTATAAGAAAGATACACAGTTAGTGCAGTATAAGATATACTATCACATCCTTTCGTTGTTTTCAACGAGTCTGCATACATGCCAGTGAAAGATCTATATTTACCTGCAATAAACATACTGTCGCCATTACAAATAGAAACAGCATAATTTAAGATATAAACAGGATTCACATTAAGCATGGTAACTATAATACTGTCACAACCTTTTATGGTAGTAAAGGTATCAGCAAAAGTTCCTGATGCAGTCCTGTATAATCCAGCTATGTATAAGCTATCACCTTTACAGATTGTGGCAGATACATTTTTAGTATAGGTAGGATTTATGAATAGTGATGTCGATATTATACTATCACATCCTTTAATTGTAGTAAATGAATCAGAATAAGTTCCAGATATAGTCCTGTAGAATCCAGCAATGAATAAACTATCTCCCATACAAATTGAGGTAGCTAAATTTGTTTTATAAGAAGGATGCACTGTAAGCATGGTAACTATAATACTGTCACAACCTTTTGTGGTGCTCAAAGTATCATTATAAGTACCCGACGTTTTTCTGTAGGTTCCTGCAATTGATATACTGTCTCCACTGCAAATAGCTGCGGTTTTGTTGGTGTTATATTTGGGGTTAACCGTTAAAACAGTAACTATAATACTATCGCAACCTTTTGTGGTGCTCAAGGTGTCATTATAAGTACCTGATGTTTTTCTGTAGGTTCCTACAATGGATATACTATCGCCGCTACAAATAGTTGCGGTTCTGTTTGATGTATATTTTGGATTAACCGTGAGAACGGTAGATATAATACTATCGCATCCTTTAACAGTGCTAAAAGTATCATTATAAGTACCTGATGTTTTTCTGTATGCACCTACAATGAATATACTATCACCGCTGCAAATAGCTGCAGTTTTGTTGGTAGTATATTTAGGATTGACCGTGAGAACAGTTACTATAATACTATCGCAACCTTTTGTGGTGTTCAAGGTATCATTATAAGTACCCGAGGTTTTTCTATAGGTTCCTGCAATCGATATACTGTCGCCACTGCAAATTGCTGCGGTTTTGTTGGTTGAATACTTGGGGTTAACCGTAAGTACGGTAACTATAATACTGTCGCAACCTTTTGTG
>JAWXAU010000028.1 GCA_034439655.1 Bacteroidota bacterium
ACTATATATACAAAAGTAGGAAAGAAGCAAAACTCAACTTATATAATACGCAATAAAATTAGCAAACAAAATAATACGAATATATATTATCCTGAGCCTACAGAATTTAACAAAGGCCAAAAAGAGGATGAAGAATTGCATAATGGCCGCGAAGCATATATAAACCATATACACCGCACAGCCGCTGGTGTGGATTGGCGTACGGTGAATCGTTCCAATAGCGAAGCACAATATTTTGATATGATGAATTTACGCGGAGGGGTCGATTCTTTCTTCAATGGAAAACTAAAAGGTCACTGGCATGAGAAAGGCAGTGCCAACAATGCCGGACGCACCACATGCATGGATGTTGATACCGTCAATAATTTATTATATATAGGTTCCGACCAGGGAAATATTTGGCGTGGAAACTCCAATGGAACGGCTTGGAAAGTATTGAACGATAAATTAAAATTTGGTGGGTTAAGAATGGTAAAAGTATTATATATAGCCGGTGGCAAAAAACGCATTTTGGCTGTTACCTCCAATAACAAAGCCTATTATAGCGATGATGAAGGGGCACATTGGAACAAAGCTGCTGGATTGGACAATATCGAGAAATGGGGCAATATAGAGCAAGCAGTGGTAGCAAACGATTCGCAGAAAACAGTATATATATTGGCCCACGATTGGAACTATACCAGTTGGAATGCCCAAACTTCAATATATAGTTCAAAAAACCAAGGCAAGACGTTTAATTGGGAAACAAGTTTTAATGATAAGATATATGCAGGGTCCTCGCACTTTGCTATCTGGACAGCACCTTATGGTTCTGGCAAATTATATATACTGGTAGATGATTCTTTATATATAAAAAAGTATTATACTGATAGCTTAAGTTTTGTAAGTACAATACCTGTAAGTGCAAAAGGAAGTTCTTACCTGGCAGGTCTCGAAACTCAAGCATCAACTTATATTTATGCCTACATTAACGACAGTTTGTTTTACTCGGTAAACGCAGGCCAAAGCTGGACTTTTCAATCGTATTTAAATAAAAACCTCTTCAATAAAAGTTTTTATTGCGACCTTAATAATCCCAACAATATTTATTTGGGAGATATGGAATGTTGGATAAGTAGAGATGCGGGTAAAACCTTCAAACAATTTAATAAATGGGGCGAATATTATGGCGATGTGCAATATAAACTCCATGCCGATATACAATCTATATTAGCCAAGAAGGGAAAGAATGGCCAAGAGATTATATATATTAATACCGATGGCGGAACATATTATAGTAGTGATGGATTGCAAAGTGTAGAAAATATATCCTTGAAAGGATTGAATGTGAGTCAATATTACTCAGTATATACTGCCAAATCGGATCCTCAAAGAGTATATGCGGGGGCACAGGACCAAGGATTTCAGGCATGCACAAATGATTTAGGCGGAACCTTAGATTTTGTACAAACCTATAGTGGCGATTACGGACATTTAGTAAGTGGCGATAGCGGTAACAGTGTTTGGTGCAACTATCCAGGATTTACCATGTATTATAATGATATTGTAAATAATTATAAGCACAGCGATTGGAGTTTTAGCTGTAAGGGACAAGTATGGATACCACCATTGGCAGCCGATCCCGATGATAATAGAGTATGTTGGGTAGGTGGCGGTAGTGATGCCAATGACCAAGCACATTTATATAAAATTATATATGACAATACCAATAAGCTAAAATCTACGGAAGAATCATTTGATTTTGGACGCAAAAAAGGTGACCGTATTTCTGCTCTTGCTTTTTCACCTATCAACCATCAATACAAATATGTAATGAGCGACCAAGGATTGTTTTGGAAAAGTACCGATGGCGGGCAATCGTGGGATACTACGCAACAATTCAAAGGCCCCGGTGCTCACTATTTATACGGTGCTTATATATTGCCCTCTACCAAAAATAAAAATACAATATATATAGGAGGAAGTGGGTATTCAACAGCGGGTTTTTGGATGAGTACCGATAATGGAAATACATTCTTTCCTAGAGTTTCAGGATTGCCCAATACCATGGTATTCGAACTTGCTATGGACACCAAGGAAGAATATATATTTGCGGCAACAGATGCGGGACCTTATGCATATTGTATTGCAGATTCTGCATGGAAATATATAGGAAGTACAGTTGCTCCCGACCAAACTTATTGGAGTGTAGAATTTATCGATCGCACACAAACGGCACGCTTTGCTACATACGGCCGTGGCATTTGGGATTTTAATTTAGGTGACCCTACCAGTGGAATTAGTAAAATAGAAAATAATATATATCACAATATATTGGTATATCCGAACCCTGCCACTAATAGCATTAATATACAATTCAACGCCACAAAAAATTCAAATAGCAGAATAGAAATATATGACAATACTGGCAGACTTATATATTATAATCCCTTTAAAAGTATGATAGGGAATAATTTGCAAACAATAGATATAGCAGATTATACAAAAGGACTCTATTATATAATAATCAAAGACAAAGAATATATAGAAAGTACGAAATTTGAAGTCAGATAAATATGACCAAAATCATATTATATAATAGAATAAACATTAATATTTGCAAATAAATAATTATGGAACATAAACCAATATATTATAGTGAGTACCTTCAATTGGATAAGATACTGAACGCCCAAGCCCCAGAAAGCAGTAAGGCAGGCATTAGGGCCGACGATGAGATGCTATTCATCATTATTCACCAATCGTATGAACTGTGGTTCAAGCAAATTATGCACGAAGTGAATATAGCACGCGAAGTTTTTCGTCAGCCACAAATATCAGATAATTCTCCTGAACTGATGAATGTAGTTCATAGATTGCGTCGGGTAACGCTGATATTACAAATGTTGGTCGACAAAATGGATATTATAGAAACCATGACCCCGCTCGACTTTCTTGATTTTAGAGATTTGCTTCGTCCTGCATCAGGTTTTCAGAGTATACAATTTAAGCAATTAGAAGCTGCACTTGGACTAAAATTTGAACAACGCTTCGGACAAAACTATTATACTTCGCAATTGAACGAAGGTGATATTAATCGCGTAAAAGATTCAGAAAAAGAAATTTCATTATTAGAATTGGTGAATAATTGGCTGGAGCGAATGCCTTTTTTCGACCATTCTTCTTGGCAACAAGTAGATAATGAACATCAATCAGAGCATCCTTTTTGGCAACAATATAAAGATATATATTTTTCAACTTTGCAACCCGAAGAAAGACAAAATGATGTTGGATTTAATATGATGTTCATGAACGATAAGGAATATCCTGCTGAGCGTAGATTAAGCCCCCGAGCAAATAGGCATGCCTTGTTTATTATGCTCTATCGTGACTATCCTTTATTGCAATTGCCCTATGAACTTATAGGTGTATTGTTGGATATAGATGCACTGATGGGCCAATGGCGTTCAAGGCATTTGAATATGGTGAAACGCATGATAGGAAGTCGTATTGGTACAGGTGGAAGCACAGGTGCAGGATATTTGAAATCGGCCATGGATAGTCATTTTATATATAAAGAATTTGCGGAGTTAACCTCTTATTTAATACAAAGAAATAAATTGCCAGAGCTCGATGATTCCTTAAAACAAAAATTGATGTTTTCAAATTAATATTATATATATGTCATCGCACAAAACAGTTACAAAATATATATTAGGAATGGCTTTCGAAACGGAAGTTGCAGGTCATAAAATTATATTAGATAATAGTCCTGAAGATTTGGGGCCAAGCCCAAAACCTTTGCTACTAAGTGCTCTTGCAGCTTGTTCGGGGATGGATATTGTACCTATATTACAAAAAATGAAAGTTGAGTTTAGTGATTTGTCTATAGATGTGGAAGGTGAATTAAGTGAGGATTATCCCAAAATATATCATACTATTAAAATTATATATTATATCCATTTGAATCCAGAAAATTTCGAAAAAATGGAACGTGCCGTAAAATTATCTTTAGAAAAATATTGTGGAGTCTATGCCATGTTGGTGAAGGCGGCGGATATTTCTTATGAGATTAAAATAGTATAAGGTGGCAAGGAATAATTGGTAAGTCCATTCGGCGTCAGCCACTTACCACTTATTCCTTACCACTTACCACTTTCCCTATTATTTTTGCACCCCAAATTATATAATATGATAACAGTAGACAATCTAAATTTTAGCGGCAAACGTGCACTAATCCGTGTTGATTTTAATGTACCTCTCGACAAAGAGACTTTAGCTATAACAGATGACAGCCGCATGCAGGCGACAATCCCGACAATAAAAAAAATATTGGACGATGGTGGAAGTTGTATATTAATGAGCCATCTGGGAAGACCCAAAGAAGGACCGCAAGATAAATACTCATTAAAACATCTGGTGGCTCATTTGGCCGAAATCATTGGTAAAAAAGTACATTTTGCCAATGACTGTATTGGACAAGAAGCTACCGACTTAGCTAGTAATTTAAAGCCGGGCGAAATACTATTATTGGAGAATCTGCGTTTTTATAAAGAAGAAGAAAAAGGAGATGTAGAGTTTGCAAAAAAATTAAGCACCCTTGGCGATATATATGTGAACGATGCCTTTGGTACCGCACATAGGGCACATGCTTCTACCGCAGTAATTGCACAATTTTTTAAAGGCAATAAATGTTTTGGTTATCTGATGGCCAACGAAATTGCAAACGCTCAAAAGGTGATGAAAAATACGGAACGACCATTTACCGCTATTGTAGGTGGAGCAAAAGTATCAGACAAGTTATTGATAATAGAAAAGCTGCTCGACGTGGCTGACAATATTTTGATAGGAGGGGGCATGGCCTACACCTTTATGAAAGCACAGGGTGGCAAAATAGGCAAGAGCCTTTGTGAAAATGATCGACTGGAACTTACTTTGGAGTTGTTGGCGAAAGCGAAACAAAAAGGAGTGCAACTATTACTACCTTCCGATTCAGTAGTGGCCGATGCATTTAATAACGATGCCAATATAAAGAATTTGCCCAGCGGAGAAATCCCTGACGGTTGGATGGGATTGGACATTGGACCTAATGCCGCCAAAGATTATGCAGAGGTGGTGAGCAATTCCAAAACAGTTTTATGGAATGGTCCCATGGGTGTTTTTGAAATGGTCAGTTTTGAGAATGGAACCAAAGAAGTGGCACTTGCAGTGGCAAAAGCAACCAAACTTGGAGCTTTCAGTTTAATCGGGGGTGGAGACTCGGCAGCGGCCATTAATAAGTTTGGATTGGAAAACGAGGTGAGCTATGTATCCACTGGTGGCGGGGCTTTGCTTGAATATTTTGAAGGCAAGGAGTTGCCAGGAATAGCAGCTATATTGAACGATTAGGGTTTTTGAGGGCAGGTCTCAAATCTGGTCAAAAAGCAGTTAAAGAACTGTTTAATAGCCTAGTGTAAAATAATGAATATTTAGTTTGGTTATTTTCAATTTATTTTATAGTATCTTTGCAGGACTAAAAATTTTTTTAGTGTCTCTCAACTTAAATTAAATTATGGCAATTATTACAAGTTCGAAAACCAAGGTTCTTTTTATCACCAATGAATTAGACCCATTTCTAAAAATTTCAAGTGTTGCTGATATCGCCAGACTTCTCCCCGAGAAACTCCAACAACGCGATTACGAAATTAGAGTGCTCATGCCACGATTTGGTGTAATCAACGAGAGACGTAACCGTCTTCATGAAGTAGTGAGACTTTCGGGAATTAATATTACTATTGACGACAATGATAATCCACTTATAATTAAAGTAGCTTCAATACCTGAAGCTAAAATGCAGGTTTACTTTTTAGACAATGAAGATTATTTCAAACGTAAGTTTGTTTTCAAAAACGACAAAGAAGAATTTTTTACTGATAATGATGAGCGTACTATTTTCTTTTGTAAAGGTGCACTCGAAACAGTTAAAAAACTAGGTTGGGCTCCCGACATTATTCATTGCCATGGATGGATGACAAGTTTGGTTCCCTTATATATCAAAACTTTATATAAAGACGAACCTGTATATCGCAATGCAAAAGTTGTTTATTCGGTATTCGACAACCAGTTCGACGAAAAATTGGGTGTAGATTTTAGCCGCAAAGCATCGATGAATAATATTGGAAAAGAACACTTGGAATTTTTCCATGATGCCGATTGCATGAAACTTAATTTGGGTGCGGTGCGTTATAGCGACGGTCTTGTAATGCATGATGAAGCACATCCCGATTTGCATAAATTTGCTGGCAAGATGGGAACTCCTATAATGAAACATATTGAAGAAGAATCGTCAGTTGATGGGTACACACAATTTTATGCCGACCTTATTACGCAGAATAACTAATAGATTTAGTTTAGTTTTTCTTGTAATTTTATTTATATCTTTTTCTTGTAAAAAAGGCACAGGTCTTATCGGTATTGGAACCAACTCTGATGGCTTTGTGGGAGAAGTAATAGATACTTTTACAGTAAATACTTATACGCTTCCCGATGATACTTTACGAAGTACAGGATGGCCTGCACACCCTATCGGGCACTTGGACGACCTTATGTTTGGAAAGACAGATGCAGGGATGGTATTCCGATTATTATTGCCCAAAGAGAATTTAACTTTTCCTACCACGGTGCATATCGATTCAGTTCGCTTGTCCATGTGCTATGCTGCGGGTACAGTATTATACGGAGATACCACCAAGTCGCAAACGTTGATGGTAAGTGAAATATCCGACCAACTGTATCAAGATACTACTTACTTATCTACCCAAAAAGTAAATAAAATAGCTAAAGTAGGTAGTTGGACTGGGTTGCATAATATACATGACGATATACATTTTGTGGTGAAAGGCACTAAGTATTTTGAGCTTCCACAAGTTCGTTTTAATGTTGATACTAATTTTGGGCGAAAGATTGTAAACGGTGGTAGTTTTCTGGCAACGAGTAACGATTTTGCCAATTTGGTAAAGGGATTATATATAGAAGCTGACCCCAATAACCCCGGAAATGTAATTTCATTTACCACTTCAACTTATCAGTTCAGTCACCTTACTATTTTTTATAATGATTCAGAATATGTGGCATTTCCATTAACCATCGATGGCAATAACCCTGGTCTTCATTTCAGCACTTTTAGCCATAATTTTTCGGGTACTCTTGTTGACATAGCACGAACAAATCCTACGCAAATACAACAACAATCTTTTATACAAGCCGCTGCCGGAAACAAAATGCGAGTAGAAATACCCCACCTTTCTAATTTTTTCGCAATGGCCAAAGGGAAAGGATTGAGCATACAAAAGGCAGAAATATTAATTGAAGGCGATTTAAACAATACTTTTAATGGACTGTATCCATTGCCTAAAAGTATATTATTATTTCACCATGATGGTAAAGGAAAAGAAGAGCCCATTTTAGATCGTTACGACAAATATTTTTATACCTCTTCGGGTCAAGGGTATCCGCTGTCATTGCCTTCCGCATATTTTGGAGGGAAACAATATGATGGAAATAAATATAGTCTTCCGTTTACCCGTCAATTGCAAAATGCTTTGAATAATTATTTGCTTACGGGCACAAACAATATTCATGGCTTCTATGTTACTATACCAACAGCAATTCCTGTGGGCAGTGCCCGAATGATAGTGCCGCAGGGCAATGTAAAACTTAAAATTACCTACTCGCCAGCTCCTTGATACTTCTACTCAAAGACAATATTACCCCCAACGAGTTAAACGAATTAAAGGGCTTGCTGGACGATAAGAACCTTCGTTATCGCCACTTACTTTTAAATCTCAAACAGTTATTTATTATATATAAAGCTCCGCAAAATTTTGGCGTGGATGCAATTTCTATTTTGGAAGGTGTGGCCAAAATAATAGATATTAAAGAACCTTATAAATTGGCATCTAAACAATGGCAGGCAAATTCCACACAATTCGATGTGAATGGTGTGAGTGTAGGTGGAAATGCATTTAACATGATAGCAGGTCCTTGCTCTGTTGAAAATGAAGACCAGATATTTGAGATCGCCGAGTTCTTGCACAAACAGCATATAAAATTTATTCGCGGTGGGGCTTATAAACCACGCACCAGTCCCTATGCCTTTCAGGGCCTTAGAAAAGAAGGCTTGAAACTATTAAGAAAAGCTGCCGATGCTTATAACTTGAATGTGGTGACCGAAGTGATGGATGTGAGCTTGATAGATGAAGTATCAGAATATGCTGATATATTACAAGTAGGCTCACGCAATATGAGCAATTTTTATTTGCTTTCTCATTTGGGCAAATTGCAAAAACCTATATTATTAAAACGGGGTATGGCTGCCAAAATATCAGAGTGGTTGATGGCTGCAGAATATATATTAAGTGGTGGAAACGAGAAAGTAATACTATGCGAACGTGGTATACGCACTTTCGACGATAGCGTACGAAATATGTTAGATATTGCTGCTTTCCCTATTGTGAAGGAGCTTTCCCATCTGCCTGTTTTTTCCGATCCAAGTCATGCAACTGGCAATAGAGATAGAGTAATACCTATGGCACTAGCAAGTGTGGCAGCGGGCTGCGACGGACTTATGATAGAAGTACATCCCAATCCAGAAAATGCTTTGAGCGATGGCCCACAATCTTTATATCCCCATCAATTTGAATCGCTACTCCCCCCACTTAAAACTTTGCTGCATAGCAATGGTCGCATAATGGATTGTGAAATAGAAAACCACTTGGTTTAAAATGAGAATACTATTATAGTAGTTTACTCGGTTTTTATACCACAATGTTTTAATTCGTCAATATTAATTGAAGGTGGAAATATACCTTTCGTTATTTTTTGAATCATTATTTCAGCAACACAATTTGCTTGCCTAGCATTTTCAAAACCACGATTGCCAGGTAGGCCAGGTATTCTGTTCTGATGAATCGTTTTCACCGAGCCGTCTTTTAATATATCATAACCTATAGTTCCATCGGGCAATAGAAAAGTATCCGAAATATATTGAGACACGGTTGTTGGAGATACTACAGCACCATTTGTTCTGGGGCTAACTTGTTGTTTTGGGATGGTTGAATCTTGTTGTTCAGTATTTGAGGCAATGGTTTGCTCCTTATTACTTTTACATGCTAATAACATAGTTAAGCAGAGCCAACAGATATATATATATTTCATAACAGCAAAGCTATGCAAAAAGCAGCAACCATAAAAAAAGTACTTAATGCAAGTTGTTTTAAAAATAGATTGAAAGCAGGGCCAATCGGTGTTTTTAGCACCGCCACAGAATTATGTAGGATTGGAGCCAATGCAAGCAATGATATAAACTTCCACAGTGAATCGAATAGTACCATTCCCAAAGTAATGAAAGCGGTCATGGCCAAACTGAGCAATATAGTATGATATATTTTTGCTTTGTGTTCGCCTAATAAATTGGCAATGGTGGTTTTATTACTGGCCTTGTCGTTTTCTATATCACGAATATTATTTATGTTTAATACGCCAACACTAAGTAAGCCTATTGCTGCTGCTGCGAAATACACAGGCCAATCGATGGATTGGATTTGCAAATAATAAGTGCCGCAGATAGCTAATGGGCCAAAGAAAATAAATACTGCCAAGTCGCCCAGAGCCCTGTACCCATAATTTTTTTTGCCTACAGTATATTTAATGGCTGCTGCAATGGCAACAAGGCCGAGCAATAAAAAAACAAGAAATTTTTGCAATTCTTTTTCTTGTTTGCCAAAAGCCATAAACAATAATAAAAGCCCGCTACAAAGCGATAATAAAGTGAACAAAAACAAGGCAGTTTGCATTTGCTTTTTATTGATAGCACCACTTTGCATTGCACGCACATTGCCTATGCGAGTATCGTTATCAGTTCCCTTCAAAAAATCACCATAATCGTTGGCAAAGTTTGAGAGTATTTGTAGCAATAAAGCAGTAAGAATATTTAATACAAATATGGGCCATGAAAAAAATTTGGTATTAAAATGATATACCAATACCGACCCCATCAACACTCCCGATAAGGCTAAGGGAAGCGTTCGTAAACGTGCAGCATGTAACCAATTTTTTATCGACGGCATCTAAATGATTAGAATATTATAGCACTGCAAAAGTATTGATAGTTTGTGAGAGCAGGGCAAAAAAAATAATTAATACGGCAGCCTAAAATATAGTCTGTAGCGGCGGGCAGAGAATTTCTATTTTTTTTATCATTTAGTTTCATATTTTCGCACCTTTAAAAATAATATATTTTATGGGAATGCTCAAAGAATTTAAAGAATTTGCCGTTAAAGGTAATCTCATCGATTTTGCCATTGGTGTAGTAATAGGTGGTGCATTTGGCAAGGTCACCACTTCATTGGTCGATGGCATTGTAATGCCTTTGGTAGGCATATTGATAGGACAAACCGACTTCTCAAAACTGCAGTGGAAGATTCACAACGGCACCAAAGAGGTGGTGGACTCATCAGGTAATATCATTACCAAAGCAACCCCAGAAGTTTTTGTGAGGTATGGTGAATTTATTACCAATATCATAGACTTTCTTGTTGTTGCTTTTGCCATGTTTTTAGTTATAAAAGCTATGAACCACCTCAAGCGTAAAGAAGAAGCTGCACCTCCTGCACCAATAGCACCAAGCAACGAAGTGGAATTGTTAACCGAAATAAGGGATTTGCTCAAAAAGTAATTTACCAATTTATATAG
>JAWXAU010000029.1 GCA_034439655.1 Bacteroidota bacterium
ATAATACCTCTACCAATATAGACCCCGATATTGCATCGGGGCAAACTTGGGTAAACGGCCCCGATTCTCCTAATTATACTGGACAGCGACGCCAGTCATTCAAATACTGGTGGGTAGGTCAAATGATTAACCAAGACAGAAATATTCTAGAGAAGATGACCTTGTTCTGGCACAATCATTTTGCTATAGAGATAAGTAATATAGGGTCACCCATTTGGGCTTATCAAAATAATTTATTGCTTAGGCAAAGTGCTTTGGGTAATTTTAAAACCCTTACCAAAGCTGTAAGCATCGACCCAGCCATGCTCAAATATCTGAACGGTTACCTTAATACCCATAAAGCCCCTGATGAAAACTACGCTCGTGAGTTGCAAGAACTTTTCACTTTAGGCAAAGGACCGAACTCGCAATATACCGAGGATGATGTGAAAGCTGCTGCCAAAGTGCTTACAGGTTGGAGGATAAACAACAGCACCTTCTCCTCTTATTTCGACCCTAACAAGCATGATACTGGCAACAAGCAATTTTCTGCATTTTATAACAATACTGTTATTACAGGGCAGGCAGGTGCAAATGGAGCTAATGAAGTTGAGGATTTGCTCACTATGATTTTTAACCAAACAGAAGTATCCTTATTCATTTGCCGTAAACTATATCGTTGGTTTGTGTATTACGATATAGATGCCACCACCGAGGCCAATGTGATAGCACCTATGGCTCAAATATTCCGTCAGAACAATTATGATATCAAACCTGTATTGACAGCTTTGTTCAAAAGCGAGCACTTTTTTGATGCAGCTAACGTAGGTTGCCTCATCAAAAGTCCATTGGATTTTTGCGTGGGACTATGTCGGGTGTTCAATATTATATTTCCCGATGCCAGCCAATACGCTACGCAATATTATATGTGGGGGCAAATATGGGGAGCATCTTATATACAGCAACAAGACCCGGGAGACCCTCCGAATGTGGCAGGATGGCCAGCATATTATCAAGTGCCCAGTTACCACGAGTTGTGGATTAACAGCGACACCCTGCCAAAGCGTAATCAAATAAGCGACTTAATGGTGAATTCTGGCATCAAGAAAAATGGCTTCACTTTAATTATCGACTGTTTAGAAGCGGCCAAAACAATGAGCGACCCTTCTAACCCAAATACACTAATAGACGACTTGTGCAAATACTTGCATATCCTTACCCTGTCAAGCACCAATAAATCAGCCATTAAAGTAAGCACCTTGTTATCTGGCCAATCGACAGATAGTTATTGGACAAGTGCATGGAATGCATTTATAAGTGACCCTACCAACAAAACCAATAAAGACACCGTGAACTTGCGGCTCATCCCGCTATACAAATACTTGATGGATCTTTCGGAGTTCCAACTTTCTTAGTCAAAACCTTAAATATAGTACAAACCCTTTAAAATAATTATCCAATATGAATCGCAGGGATTTTATAAAGAATACAGCGGCTGTATCCATATTGCCGTCGTTAATAGATGGTCAAACAGTACAGGCTTATTCCAATACAAATTTGCTTAGCAGACTTGCGGCATCATTTGTAGACACCGACCATGTGCTCGTTATAGTGCAACTTAATGGTGGTAACGATGGGCTAAATACACTTATTCCTTTGGATCAGTATAGTAATTTAGCCAATGCCCGCAGCAATATCCTTATTGACAGCAAAAAGGTGTTGGCACTTACTGGAACTTCCGCAACTGGTCTACACCCAGCGATGGTAGGGATGAGGGATTTATATAATAATGGCAAACTCGGAATTGTGCAAGCCGCTGGTTATCCTAATCAAAACTATTCCCACTTCCGTTCATCCGATATATGGGCAACAGCCTCCGATGCAAACCAATCGCTAACTAGTGGCTGGGCGGGAAGGTATCTCAATGAAGAATTCCCCAATTTCCCAAATGGCTATCCCAATAGCAATATGCCCGACCCAGTGGCCATACAAATAGGTTCGCTAGTTTCAATAGGTTTGCAAGGGCTTACCAATAGTATGGCGATGGCCATTACCGATCCCGCCAATTTCTATAACATGATTAATGGCACCACCGACCCTACGCCCACTACCCATGCAGGAACTGAACTTGCTTACATAAGGGGAGTGGCGGCCAAAACCCAACAGTACGGATCAGTTATAAAAGCTGCTGCGGGCAAAGCCACGAATAAATCATCACTTTGGCCAACCACGGGTCAAAACAAATTGGCCGACCAAATGAAAATAGTATCGCAACTGATAGCAGGTGGATTAAAAACTCGCATATACTGGGTTAGCTTGGGCGGTTTCGATACGCACTCCAATCAGGTGGACCAAAGCGGCACCGACACGGGAGACCACGCAAATTTGCTGGCCAAATTAAGTGAGGCCATTACCGCCTTTATGGATGACTGCAAATTGCTAAACACTGCCGACCGCGTTTTGGGGATGACTTATAGTGAATTTGGTCGACGAATAGTTTCTAATGCGAGCTTGGGCACTGACCACGGAGCAGCCGCACCCCTTTTCCTATTTGGCAACAAAGTAAAAAGTGGCATACTTGGCAGCAATCCCACCATACCAAGCAATGCTGCAGCAAACGACAATATCGCCATGCAACACGATTTCAGAACGGTGTACACTTCAATCCTCAAAGACTGGTTCTGCCTGAATGATACCGATACAGACACAGTGATGTTGCAGAAATTCAACACCTTAAACCTTATCAATAACAATTGCAACAATAACCCTATTGCCCAAGACATTCAACGAAACTCAGGCAATACGCTTATCCGCAACTATCCCAATCCTTTCAATCTCTCTACCACCATTGAGTTTGTAAGTGCCGGAGGCAATGTATTGATAGAGCTGATAAATGCGGAAGGCAAATTAATTAAAACCATCACTGACCAAAACTATGCTGCGGGACAACATACAATTGAGTTATCACGCAATGGCATATCAACTGGATTGTATTATCTAAAAATGCAAAACAGTTTGATTTCGCAAACTAGAAGTATGATTATTACTGATTAATATTGGCATTAATGTAGGCCAAATTATTTGTCCAAAGGGCATTCAAATAGTCAGTTATTTGTTTTGCTTTTTAAAATCGGCTCTGTTTTTTTATGTAAGAAATCTTTTATTGAAGTGAGTTGAAATGTAAGGTTGATTTACCTGATTCGGCAGATTTTCGTTGTTGCTTAAGGTATTAGAAGCGATGCGTCTTTTAAAATGTCTTTTCTTTGTTTTGCGATTTATTTTAAATAGGGCTTAAAAACTTATGTAATTTATTTCATTAAATTTGTTGTTTTGGCACAACTTTGAATAACTTAACTTTGCAACGTAAAATTAATGAGGGCATTCACACTTATATTGGTATTATTCATTTTGGGATCTTTTGTTTCGCCAGAAACAAACCCCCAAACTTCTATTAAGGATGATGAAGATTTTTGTACCGTATTCTTCAGGATTATTAAAGCTGGTGTGGAACAAAACTTCGACAATATAAAAGGCAAGTCATTGGGAACGGTTCGCAAAGGCAATAACTTTATTCAAAAATGGGAATCGATAGAAAATCTCCCTGGGCAAAGTAATGCTCAAATAACCAAAAGCTTTGCTACCAGTTTCACCAGTACCATTTTGGAGGCCGACCAAATAACAGATAGCATGAAAACGATCTACGAAAAATGGGGTTTCGAAATTAAAGATTGCCTATCACCTAGTTGGCTCATAAGAGAGTCTGCAGTGGAGGGGCTGTACAAAAAAATATCCATTGGCCGCAGAGACCCCACCGAAATGCTGAAATTCCCAAATATCATATTGGAAATTGAAAACTTGAACGGCAAATATGTGCTTTACTTTAAAGTGATAAAGTAACGTAGGGTAAAATAATGACGCCCTTCACAAGTAATTATTTACAAATCATTAACATTGGCTCAAACAAAGTAAATTAATATTTATGTTTGTGGCATAGTTGATATGTCTAAAGAAAAAATAGAACCGAAAGTATTTTCAAATCGTTGCGATAGTCTGAATTCAGAAATTGATTCCTTGCAGAAGGAACTTGTCGAATTAGATAGCCTGCAACCTGGATACCATGAGACCTTGTTTAAAATCAGAAGCACTGTGGATGGTTTGAAGGTAGAACTTGAAAATTTGATAGCCCAAAGTCGTAATATTTCAAAAAAGGATCACCAAACCCGCGTTTATCTGTGGGGAACAATCAATAATTACAGTGATGTGTTAAGCAAGTTCGAGCAGGCGAGAGACTATCCGCACACTTTTGCCAGACCCGTTGACGAAGTTCCAAAAGAAGCATCAGAAGGTAAGAAAGAACGCAAATCGAATAAGCCTTCTTAAAACATTCGAAAAACCCCTTTATGAGGAAAGTCCATACAGTTCAGTAATTTTTTACGTGCTTCTCCACCTTTCCCTAGGTTCGACAATTTAAACGAATCGAAACTAAATACCAGAGCCAACTCGTGCGAACCATAAGTTCCACCACCCAATCCAGTGGCATTCAAATCATAACTGTAACTTATTTGGTAGCTATTGGCTTCACCCCATCCGCCCACTAAACCTAAAGTGATAATAAAGGAATTGGTATTTTTTCCTTGTTGAAATTTGGGTGAGTTGTGAAAGTTCAAACCTACAAATCCTGGATATTTATAAAAGTAAATTCCTGCATCAAATGCTTGAAAAGCCGCTTGCTTTTCAAATCTAAAATGAGGAAAAATAAAAGTAGGGGTTGGGCTACGCCCGTCTTTAATGGGTAGCATGCCGCCCCCAGTTACAGAGTATTTAATAGGAATGGTGCGTGTGGTTCCCACAAAGGTCTCAACAGGTCTTGTTAGATGTTGTATAGCACCGCCCCATCCAAAATAATAATCGGCAGAGGTGGTTCTAAGCCTGTGATTAAAAGTAAATCCAGCCCCGATATCCATATAAGTAATGGAAGCAGCAGGCGGGGGTGTAGCAGAAGACTGGAATATTTTTCCAAAAACTGGGTCAAACTCGTCACTAAATTCAAACTTACTCCAATCAATGTTTTTGTTCACCAAAGCTGGCTCCACCCCAAAACTAAATTCAGTATTGGATCGGTCCAATCTTCCAATCAAGTTTCTATATGAATACACAAAACCTATTTTATTGGTTTTTAGAAAGCCCTCTCCCCTCACATCGTTCATCAAGTTCAATCCCACCCCTCCAGAAATTCCGGGTGCACGAACATCTAACCCGAGGCCAAAAGAGTAAAAGGGTCCTGGCACTCCAGGCCATAACTGTCGGTGATTTATGGCTAATCGCATACCATTATTTGCTCCTGCATAAGCAGGATTAAGGTACAATCGGTTGGCAAATACCTGCGAAAATTCGGGATCCTGAGCCTTGAGGTTTTGAAATACAAAACTTAGGAAAAGGATAAATGTAATTTTACAACTCACAAGCTTCAAATTTAAAACCTATAACTTAAGGTAAAATTACTGCTAGGCACAAATTCTGTAGTTTGAGCAGAGGTTGTATTGGCCGAGTTTACATTTTGTTCGATGATAGGTTGCGGCTGAGAGTTGTACTCGTAATATTGATAAGTATAACTACCATATTTATTTTTTGTTGTAGCACGTATATAACGTATCGATGATTCTATGGTAAAAAAGAGACTTTGTTTCAACTTAAAACTCACGCCAAAAGCAAAAGCAATTCCTGAAATACGTGTGGATGTTTTATTGCTATGATGCGATTTATTGATTTTAATATAATTAATATTGGTATCATTTGTTTGCGACCAAGTTCCTATAGAGGTTCCAAGTTTATTGTTCAACCAATCTACGCCGATAAACGCATTACTCCTTTTGTTCTGCACAATATTATATTGAAATCCCACCGCGGTATTATAACGCTTGTCGTATCCAGCATCAGATATATAGGTATAGGTTACATTTCCTGACGGAGTAACCGTTTTTGACTCTCCATTGCTGGCTTGGTTAATCGAAAATCGAGTTTTAATCGCAACATTTTTAAAATAATAACGGTAGGTAAAATTATAATCAGGTTTCGCGGTAGGAACTCCGCCAAACCACCCTTGAGCATCTGGTTTAAGCACGTATACAGCTATGGGATACATATCTATTCCTACTTCGTGATGTTTTATTTTTGTTGAATCTTTGGTCTGCGATTTTGCATTGAAGCCAATTAGGCAAAATAAAACAGTAAATATTGTGACTCTTCTCATAGTTATAAATATGTTTAGAAAGTTCAAAAATACAGAATCTAATTAGAAACCTAAATATTTTTTTTTGATACAAATATTTTAAAGAATAGTTTTCCTTAGTGTGCTGCAAAATTAAGGGTTTGGCTATGTATGTTATTAAAAAATAAGCAGTTTTTTGGTAATATAAAACTTCTTTGTCACATTTGCCACACAACTAATTTAACTAAAACATGAATTATACACATCATTTTATCCATCTTAACTATTTAGCTATTGCTGTTGGTGCAGCGGCTTATTTTTTATTGGGAGCAGTATGGTACTCGCCTGTTTTGTTTGCAAAACCATGGGCTAAAATTACAGTCATGAGCATGGATGACTCTAACAATCGTAAGGGCATGGCCACAGTGATGATAGCATCATTTCTTTGCCTCTTTGTTTTAGCAATTGGTATGGCTTTTTCGTCTCACGCACTACATCTGCAAAATTGGGCTTCAGGTCTTCGTTTTGGTATGCTCACAGGTGTCTGTTTTGGATTAACTGTGATGAGCGTGAGTTTTGTTTATGAAATTGACGGCGGCTATCACCTTATTGGGAACATCATCGTAGGCATCATCGTAACCGTTTGGAAATAAAGTAAAAGTATTTAGATTTTTTTTAAATTACATTTTATTGACATTGGGTTTTCCATTGCCTTCTTGCCCATTATCTTTGCACCCGAAAAAAAAAGACTTTGTTTGTTAAGTTCCTAATGGCCAATAACAATAACCATTTATACTTTTCATCGCAGTTTTAATTAAAAGTATTAATCATCAGAATGAAAATATCCTTTAGGTTGCTTTTAGTGCTCTCGGCGTTTGCCCTAGCACCAGTTTTCACAACAGCACAAAACGTAGAAGAGGGCAAAAAACTCTTCGAGGCCAATTGCCAATCATGCCATGCCGTTCACTCAGAAGTGGTAGGCCCTGCTTTAAAAGACATTGATAAACGTCGTGACGAGGCTTGGCTTATCAAATGGGTAAAGAACTCCCAGGCAGTTATTAAAAGTGGAGATGCTTATGCTGTGGCTCTTGCTAATAAATACAACAATTCGGTAATGACTAGTTTCGGCTCGTTAAAAGATGCGGAGATTAAGTCGATACTTTCTTTTATCAAAACGGCTCCCGCTCCTATAGTTGAAGGTGGGCCTAAAGATGGTGAAGCTAAAAATGGTGAATCAAAAGCAGATAGCGGTGGCGGAGGGATGAATAATGCCACTATGTTGATGATATTATTGGGGCTTGCATTTGTATTGGGGCTTACTTCCATATTATTGGGTCGAGTTGCAGCTAGTCTAAAAGGCACCTTATATACCAACCAACCTGAACTTGCTCCAGAAGATGATCCAGGTTTTTGGGATGGCACATTTTGGCCTTGGGTTTCACGTTGGAATAAAACGGTAGCGACCATTGCATTTATGATGTGCTTTGTATTTTTATACTGCTATTGGGGTTTTGGTTATGCCAATAATGAAATAGGTGTTCAAAAGGGATATGCTCCTGCACAACCTATTGCCTACTCGCACAAATTACATGCTGGCCAATACAAAATCCAGTGTCAATATTGTCACTCTACGGTTGAGAAGAGTAAGCAAGCTTCCATTCCCTCGCCTAGCACCTGTATGAATTGCCACGTTGCTGTGCAGGCTAAAGAAAAATATGCAGGTAAAATATCTCCCGAAATTATGAAGATATATAATGCAGTTGGATATAATCCTGAAACTAAAAAATATGATGGCCCACAAAAACCGATTAAATGGGTGCGAATTCACAATCTGCCAGACTTTGCATACTTCAATCACTCACAGCACGTAAAAGTTGGAAAAATTGCCTGTCAAAAATGCCACGGAGATATACAAAACATGACAGTAGTTTATCAAAAGAATACTTTGCAAATGGGATGGTGTATTGAATGTCATCGTGATTCGAAAGTGGATATGGCTAGTAACAAATACTACGAAAAAATTCACGCCAAGTATAAAGCCCTTGGCAAAAAAGAGGTTTCAGTTGCCGAAAATGGAGGACTCGATTGCTCAAAATGTCATTATTAATATTAATTCAAAACATTTAGTTTTTTCAAAATACATTCAATGGAAAACCAAAAACAATACTGGAGGGGACTTGAAGAACTCAAAACGAGTCCTGAATTTGTTGCCAACAGCAAAAATGAATTCATGGAGGGGTTGCCCTTAGATGAGGTTCTCAATGAGAATTCTTCTACTTTTGGACTTGCTTCAAACCGCCGTGATTTCCTCAAATTTTTCGGATTTAGTATAGGTGCAGTTGCTTTGGCAGCTTGTAACAAAGCACCTGTAAAAAATGCAATTCCTTATGTCGTAAAACCTGAGAACATTACACCAGGTGTACCTCTTTATTATGCTTCTACTTGTGGTGCTTGTGCTGCTGGTTGCGGCATAATGGTAAAAACACGCGAAGGTCGTCCTATTAAAGTAGATGGCAACGATAATACTTTTAACAAAGGAGCACTTTGTGCACAAGGTCAAGCAAGTGTGCTTACCTTATATGATAATGACCGTATAAAAAGTCCATTAATTGGAACACAATCTTTGGATTGGAAAAAAATAGATGCAGATGTAAACGCACAACTTAAAGCTATTGACGGTTCAAAAATTCGTGTGGTGAGTGGCACCATTAATAGTCCTTCTACACAACGTGCTATTGATACATTCCTTAAAGCATACAAAGGAGCTGAACATATTACCTATGATGCTATTTCTTCCTCTGCCATTATTATGGCTAATGAAGAATCGTTTGGCAAAGCAGTACTTCCTGCATATGATTTTAGCAAAGCTGAAGTGATCGTAAGCTTCGGTGCCGACTTTTTAGGCACTTGGATTTCTCCTGTTGAATATACCAAGCAATGGGTTGAAAATCGTAAACTTAACAAAAAGAAGAACATGTCACGCCATATCCAGTTTGAGTCAAACCTCACTATTACTGGATCGAGTGCCGATATGCGTTTGCCAATCAAGCCTTCGCAACAAGGATTGGCTTTGGCAAACTTATATAATAGATTAGCCGATTTGAATGGCTCTACCAAATTGGATGTTCAACAACTTGAACTTCCTTTGGATGCTATCAAAAATACAGCAAACGAACTATGGGCCAAGAAAGGTGCAGGTTTGGTAGTATCTGGTTCTAACGACGTGGATGTTCAAATATTAGTGAACGGCATCAATACCATGCTAGGCAATTATGGCAAAACGATTGACTTGGACAATCATTCTAACCAACGTAAAGGTATTGACAGCAACTTCGACAGATTGGTTGACGAAATGAACTCAGGAACGGTTGAAGCGGTTGTGTTTTATAATGTCAATCCTGCCTACAATTACCACAACTTTTCTAAGCTGAACAGTGGTATCAAAAAATTAAAATTATCGGTTGGCACATCTTATAATATGGATGAAACAGCCAAGATGCTTAAATATACAGCCCCTGACCATCATTACTTGGAATCGTGGAATGACCATGAAGCCAAAGTTGGGCATTATACTCTGACACAGCCTACTATTACCCGCATATTCAATACCCGCCAAGCTCAAGAATCACTTTTGATTTGGGCTGGAAATGAAAACGCTGATTTTTATACATTCATTCAAGACACATGGAAAGAAGCTTTTGGAGCAGATAATTTTGTTGCTTTCTGGAACCAAACGTTGCATGATGGCTATTATATCAAACCAATGGTTGTAGCAGGTTCGCCTTCGTTTAAAGGCACTGTAAAAGCTGCGTCAATTACTGCTAGTGCGGCAATGGGTGGAAAAGGTAAGCTTGAATTAATGACCTATGAAAAAATTTCTATGGGCGATGGTTCACAAGCTAACAATCCTTGGCTACAAGAGCTTCCAGACCCTATCTCAAAAGTAAGTTGGGATAATTACGCAATTATCAATAAATCAACTGCTGATAGTCTTAATTTAACTGACGGGGATAATATTTCGGTAAGCACTTCAGATGGCAAAATTGATTCAATTCCAGTCTTGGTTCAACCAGGCATGGTGAAAGATACTGTTGCAATTGCTTTGGGATATGGCCGTATTGATGCCAATCGCGAAGCCATGAAAAAAGACACAAGTGGTAAAAACGCATTTGTGTTAAGGGCAACCCGCAATGGACACACAATAGGCACTTCAGGCGATGTGAAAATTGCTAAGGTCAGCGAAGGGTATCTTTTGGCACAAACACAAACCCATCATACTATCGAAGGTCGTAATATGGTTAAAGAAACCACTTTGGACCGCTGGCAAGCTGACCCATTATCGGGAAATAAGAGTATGTCTCATATAGTTTCCTTGTGGGACGAAAAAGATTATAAAGGGCATCGTTGGGCTATGGCTATCGACCTTAATGCTTGTACAGGATGTGGCTCGTGTGTGATTGCTTGCCAAGCTGAAAACAATGTGGCTGTGGTTGGTAGAGAGGAAGTATTGAGAGGACGCGAAATGCACTGGATACGTATCGACCGCTACTACTCTTTCACAGATAAAAACAAAAAACGGAACACTAAGGAAAAGGAAATCGCTAAAATTGTAGATGATTTTGAAAACGTAAGTGTGGCTTTCCAACCTGTTATGTGTCAACATTGCACACATGCTTCGTGCGAAACAGTTTGCCCTGTATTGGCCACAACCCATAGCTCAGAAGGACTTAACCAGATGACCTATAACCGCTGCATTGGTACCAAATATTGTGCTAATAACTGTCCTTATAAAGTTCGCCGTTTCAACTGGTTCCGTTATTTTGAAAATGATAAATTTGATTTCAATTTTAACAACGACTTGGGCCGCATGGTTATCAATCCAGATGTTACTGTCCGTTCGAGAGGTGTGATGGAAAAGTGTTCCTTCTGTGTTCAAAGAATCCAGTCAGGTAAATTATCTGCCAAACGAGAAAACCGCACCTTGGTTGATGGCGATGTTAAAACAGCATGTCAGCAAGCCTGCCCTGCAAATGCTATTGTATTTGGTGACCGTAATGATCCCAATTCTGAAATATCTAAACTATTCTATAACGACCGTGAATATAGTTTGATGACTGACGACGAAAAGGAAACGAGCAAAGATTATTTCGATGCATTAAAAGCGGCAATGAAACCCGAGGAACTTAGCAATGTTGCTCGTAGTTATGCCATGCTTGAAGAAATAAACATGAAACCTTCAGTTAAATACCAGGTAAAAGTTCGCAACAGAATGGATGATAGCATCAAAGACGAATTAGATTTGGATATAAAACTAGCTAAGGAAGCCGAGATTAAACATAAACGTCATGCTGCCGAGCATGCTGCAAGTGGACATGGTGAGCACGGTGCCGCTCCAACTCACGGCAAAGAAGAAAAACACGGCCATTAATACAATACACAAGAAGTATAATCAATCAAAATATAATAATCTTAACCACCCATGTACGAATCACCACTTAGGGAAAGACTTATTACCGGAGACAAATCCTACGGCCAAATTTCGGCTGACATTTGTCGTCCCATTGAAAATCCACCATCAAAAGCTTGGTGGGCAGGTTTCTCAGTATCCTTTATTTTTTTATGCCTATTAGTGCTATCCTTGACTATTACAGTTGTCGAAGGAATAGGAACTTGGGGTGTGAATAAGACTGTAGGATGGGCTTGGGATATCACCAACTTTGTATTTTGGGTTGGTATTGGTCACGCTGGTACTTTGATTTCCGCGATTTTGTTATTGTTCCGTCAGAAATGGCGTATGTCAATTAACAGATCGGCTGAGGCGATGACAATTTTTGCAGTAATGTGTGCCGCCATATTTCCTTTGTTCCACATGGGTCGTATATGGAATGGTTTCTGGAATTTGCCTTTGCCAAATGCATTAGGTTCGATTTGGGTAAACTTTAACTCACCCCTACTTTGGGACGTATTTGCGATTTCAACCTATTTCACAGTATCATTATTCTTTTGGTATATGGGGCTCATACCCGATATAGCTACGGTGCGTGATCGTGCGAAAGGTAAAGCGAAGAAATGGTTGTATAACCTTTTATCAATGGGATGGAACGGTTCTATCCGCACATGGATGCGTTATGAAGTAGTATGTTTGATATTGGCTGGTATTTCTACACCGCTGGTACTTTCGGTACATACCATTGTATCTTTTGACTTTGCTACATCGGTAATTCCTGGCTGGCACACCACTATTTTCCCTCCATACTTTGTAGCCGGAGCTATTTTTTCTGGATTTGGAATGGTGCTTACCTTATTGGTTATTGCCCGTAAGGTGATGAACTACGAAGATTATATTACTGTTCACCATTTGGATGCTATGTGCAAAGTAGTAATGCTTACGGGAACTATAGTAGGTACCGCATACATCACTGAATTCTTTATTGCTTGGTATTCAGGGGTAGAGTATGAGCAATATGCTTTTATCAATCGTGCTACGGGGCCATACTGGTGGGCTTATTGGAGTATGATGAGTTGCAACTTACTTGCTCCTCAGATATTTTGGTTCAAGAAGATACGTCAAAATCCAACTATTATATTTATCATGTCTATTATTGTGAATATTGGAATGTGGTTCGAACGTTTCGTAATCATTGTTACTTCTCTGCACCGTGACTACCTTCCTTCAAGTTGGATATATTACCGCCCTACTTGGGTTGAGGTTGCTATATTTTTAGGCACGATGGGATTGTTCTTTACTTGCTACTTTGTATTCTGTAAGTTCCTACCATCTATATCCATTGCCGAAACAAAAGCTATTATGCCTATCGACCAATTGCCGATTGCAAAAGCCAGAATGGAAAGAGAAAATTTAGCACATTCCCATTAAACAAAACGATAAAGTTATATAAGAATTAATATATAAAAGATGAAACCAACCAATTTTATAGCCGGCGTATTTGAAGACCCTGAATTGATTTATAGGGCTGCAAAGAAAATGAATAGCTCAGGAGTGAAAATATATGATTGTTACACTCCCTTTGCAGTGCATGGTCTTGATAAAACAATGGGTATCGAACGCACCCGCTTGAGTATTGCTGCATTTATATATGGATGTATCGGATTCCTATTAGCTTTAACTTTACAGTGGTTTACTTCTTATTTAGATTGGCAAGTAAACATAGGTGGCAAACCTAATACACCCGTTTTGGTAACCTTTGTGCCTGTATGTTTTGAGTGTACCGTTCTTTGCACGGCACTAGGAACAATTATGACTTTCTGGATTAAAAGCAAGATGTTTCATGGTGTAACACCCGATTTGTTTGACGATCGCCAAACTAGCGATTTATTTATATTGGCGATTGATGCTGACAGTAATAAAAACCACGATGCTATCAATCAAATACTTCGTGAAAATGGTGCAATCGACATTCGTACAAAATCATTCGACAAAAACCATTCATTGATACAATAAACACAAGTAATAAATGACAATGAAAATCAATAACACAACAGTTTATAAAATATTTGGCTCAATGGCTTTGGTTGCATTAATTGCAGCTTGTGGCAGAGGCCCGAATGACCCAGGGACTGAATATATGCCCGACATGTATGTGTCGGAAGGTTACGAGCCTTTTACACAGCTTGCTGAATCTCCGAACAAAATAAATGCAGATGGTAAAAACATGCGTGAACCAGCAAAACATACTATTGCCCAAGGCCAGTTAGATTACTACTATCCTTACCAAAAGGAACAATATGATGAAGCTTTGAAAAATGTAAAAATGCCTGCAACTATTGCCTACACGTCCGAAAACCTTGCTATAGGAAAACATTTTTATGATATCAATTGCTTCCCCTGCCATGGCGACATCGGTTTGGGAGATGGGGCAGTTGCTGTAAAATTTCCTCCAGGCAATATACCTTCTTATGCAACTGATAGAATTCAAACATTAAGCGAAGGAGGTATGTATCATTCTATTACTTATGGCAAAAATTTAATGGGTTCGTATGCTTCAGTATTAACCCCCACCGAACGTTGGTGTGTAATACAATATGTACAATACCTTAGCAAAAAAGCCAAAACCAATGGTGCTACCGCCACTGCACCTAGTGACTCATTAAAAAAAGATAAATAACAACCGATAATTTTATACAGACCTAATGGAACATCATCACATAGAAATTACGGAAGAACGTTTCGACTTCAATTCTAAAACTAAAAACTTTGTCTTCATGCTCATCGGCCTAGGCTTGATTTGCACTCTTGCGGGTGTATTAATGCTAAAGGGAGAAGCTGGAAACATTATGGAAAAGCGTTTTTGGGGCAGCATGCTTTTGGCAGGTTACTACACTACCCTCATTAGTTTGTGCGGAACTGTTTTTATCGGTATCAACTACTTGTCCAATGCGGGTTGGAGTGCTGCTATAAAAAGGATACCCGAAGCTATGGGACAATACCTTCCTATTGGGGTTTTAACGTTATTGATTATCTTTTTTGTAGGGCGTGAGCACGTATTTGAATGGTCAATTCCCGAAATTATGAACAATGATTCTTTATTACAAGGGAAAAGCAGTTTCTTAAATACAACATTTTTTGTAGGGGGTAGTATTCTATTTTTTGGATTATATTATTTCTTCACCCGCTATTTCCGCCGTTTGTCTATAAGAGAAGACAAAGAAAAAGGTACAAAAATATTTCATACAAATCGCCGTGTTGCGGGTGGCTTTATGGCCATCTTTGGTTTCACTTTCCCAGTAATATCATGGATGTGGATGATGAGTATTGACCCTCATTGGTTCTCTACTATTTATTCAATATACAACTTTGCCATACTTTGGGTATGTGGTATCGCCACCATTTGTATGTTTGTATTGTTCCTTAAAGGTCGTGGTTATTTAAAAATTGTTACTGAAGAACATTTACATGATTTGGGTAAATTCATGTTCGCATTCTCTATCTTTTGGACTTATATATGGGTATCGCAATACCTATTGATATGGTATGCCAACTTACCTGAGGAGTCTATATATTATGTCGAACGTAAAGGGGAGCATTTTGGTTTTCAGTTTTGGTTTAATTTGATTATCAATTTTGCAGCACCACTATTGATTTTAATGACCAAAAATTCTAAACGCAAACGCAATACGCTTATCACCGCAGGTGCGATTATCCTCTGTGGGCATTGGAATGATTTATATTTAATGGTAATGCCTAATGTGGCTGGAGAACAAGCTACTATAGGCCTTATGGAAATAGGAACTACCATATTCTTCTTTGGTATTTTTATATATGTTACCCTTGCTTCATTGGCCAAGCAATCGCTCATTGCTGTGGGACATCCATACATCGAAGAAAGTGCACGTCATGAGATCAATCCTTAGTTAGAATCGAAAAACAATATTTAGAAAGCCTGCTTAAATAAGTGGGCTTTTTTATTATACCAAAACTCAATATATAATAGTCCAAAAAAGAGGGACTAATCACCCCGCATCCCGATAATTATCGGGATTAAGCGGGGCTTTAGGGATGTAGTTCGGCATTACCATTCTACAACGGAAGTTAAAACATACTTTATAGCAACAGCAGAAGTTTGCCTAATAAAAGCCCCAAAATGTAGCCACTAAAAGTTGATAACTTTGTTAATAAATAA
>JAWXAU010000030.1 GCA_034439655.1 Bacteroidota bacterium
AAGTAAATCAATTAGCAAATGTGGATGTAAAATCTATATGTGGATTTGAGTATATTTTAGCATGCCCACTTTGGACTAAATTGAATTAGGTAACGGTATAATAGTCCAAAAAAAGGGGGACTAATCCCCCCGCATCCCGATAATTATCGGGATTAAGCGGGGCTTTCGGGATGTAGTTCGGCATTACCATTCTAAAAACTAATCCGCCACAGGCGGAGAACTATTATAGTTTAAGAAATGGTATTATATATAATGGTCATACTTTATGTACAATATTAATTGCAATATCACGTTATATATATAATTGGTTTTATTGTATTAATTTTTCCGTTTTTTTTTATATCAGGTATTTAGGCAGTGGGGCCTGATAGGTCTTTTCTGTACCCATAGCTATCCAAATTATAGTATTATATTAAATAATTACCGCGATGAAAAAAATAGCAAATTTTATTTTGATTTGTTTGACCGTGATTCAGGCAAATGCTCAGGTTCCACCAGTGGGTCTTTATGATCCCAATACCATTAAACAACGCGGTCTTATTTATTGGCCGCACCTATGTGAAGCAGATGTAATGTATTGCTGGCGTGTAGAATGCATGATAGACGTGCGTGAAAAAATGAATATATTAATGAACTGGCCCAAAAATCCACTTTCGCACATACTACAGAATGCGATGAACGAGGGTTATTTGACACCTTATTATTCAGATTCATTAGACCGAGCCGAAGAAGCTGCGGAAGTTGAAAAAATTACCAGTGATACGAAAATTATTTTTGTTCCCGATGACCCTTTTGATCCATTTGGACCGGGCCATGATTCTCTTATATTTATTAAATTTGATTGGGAAGGCGGAATAAAAAGATATAAGATTCTGGAAGATTGGATTTTCGATAAAAAGGAATCCAGATTCTTTTCTCGAATTATATATATAGCTCCCCTGTTTGTGAAAACGGTTAATGGAATACCTACTGCCGAAATTCCAATATGTTATTTCAAATATCATGATAATACAGGCAGAGACAGTATGTGTTTCAGAAATGTTGCAGTAAATCAAGAAGTGTTTAACCGCAATAACGATGCAGCCCGATTAAGCTATGATGATTTTTTCGAATTGCGTATGTTCAGCAGTTGGATATATAAAGAGTCAAATCCATTTGATATGCGCATCAATCAATTTGAAGAATTTAAATCGAGCCCTGTGAATGCTTTAATAGAAAGCGACAACATCAAGAAAAAACTGTTTGAATACGAACACAATTTGTGGGAGTTTTAGTTTGGCGTTTGAGTACGACGTCATTCTGTTTGCCGCGGCGAATAGAATCACGTTTTATTTTGTAATGGTGCGAAGTTGGTTTATATTTTCGGTATAAACTTAACTTAACTTATACCATCTTTGCCCCAAGATGGAATTACAATTGAACAGACCCTTATTGGTATTTGACCTAGAAACCACAGGCACCAATGTAGCTACCGATAGAATAGTGGAAATAGGCATGGTAAAGATTTTCCCCGATGGACGCGAAGAAGACAAGCGTTATTTGGTGAACCCTACTATACCAATTCCGCCTGAAGTTACAGCGATACATGGCATAAGCGATGCTGATGTGGCAAATGAACCCACCTTTGCCCAGCTTGCAGGTGAGCTCAATGAGTATATGAAGCACTGTGATTTTGCGGGTTTCAATTCGGTGAGGTTTGATTTCCCGTTATTGGTTGAAGAATTTTTGAGAAGTAATGTCGACTTCGACAGCGATAGCAGACAGTTTGTTGACGTACAAAGAATATTTCATACCATGGAGCCCCGGAATTTATCGGCAGCATATAAGTTTTATTGCGACAAAGATTTGGAGAATGCTCATACCGCCATGGCCGATACCAAAGCAACTTATGAGATATTAAAAGCTCAATTGATTAGGTATCCGCAGATTTCAAATCAGATTGATAAGTTGTCTGAGTTTTCTGGCAAAACAAATCAGGTAGATTTTAGCGGGCGTTTTATTTATGATAAGAACAAAGTGCCCGTGTTCAATTTTGGTAAACATAAGGGAAAGCTTGTTACCCAAGTATTGCAAAGCGAACCTTCCTATTATGATTGGATGATGAACAGCGACTTTTCGCTCGATACCAAACGCAGGCTGACTCAAATAAAATTATCGATGATGAATAAATAATGCATGTCCGAAAAATCCTCTTTTTTCGCAGACATCAAAAGAGACGCTTTCAATCCAAGAACCTAATTTCAGGTCAGAAACTAAATAAATATGGGACAGGAAAAACATTTTAAAGGCTCGCAATCCCTCACGGATATAGTTTTAGGTATGAGTGATGGCCTTACGGTTCCTTTTGCCTTAGCAGCAGGATTAAGTAGTGCACTAGATAATAATAATCTTATCATAACTGCTGGTTTGGCAGAGGTTGTTGCGGGTTCCATTGCTATGGGATTGGGCGGCTACCTCGCTGCAAAAACTGGTGCCGAGCATTATCATAATGAACGACTGCGTGAGGCATACGAAATAGAACATATGCCCGAAGCCGAAGAACAAGAAGTAGATGATGCTTTGGTGGTATATGGTATTAGTGCCGATACTCGCCTTAGATTTATAGAAGACCTCAAAAAAAACAAAGAAAACTATATAGAGTTTATGATGCGTTTTGAGCTTGGATTAGAAAGACCCAATCCCAAGCAAGCCTACAAAAGTGGTATAGTAATAGGTTTTGCCTACGTGGTAGGAGGGATGATTCCTTTATTATCATATTGGTATACCGAAACCCCCAATGAAGGGTTGATGTGGTCATCTATTTCTACAGGAATTGTATTATTGGTATTCGGATATTTTAAATCGAAGCTCACGGGGCAAAGTCCGGTGTGGGGTGCCATAAGAGTATGCTTAATTAGTGCTGTAGCAGCGACAGCGGCTTATCTTCTTGCCAAGTTAGTTGGAGGGTGACCTTGAATTCTCCACGAGAGCATCATCTTCGCATCGGTTTTGTGGTTCGACTTAATTAAATCGAGCCCGCTGCCAATATCTGTCTGATCGCTATAATAAGTTTGTGCAAGCCTTGCATATATATCAAAGTTTTTTGAATGGTGCCAGCGAGCCATTATATAATAACGTGTGCCAGTAGCATAAAAAGGTATTATTGAATAGGCAAATGGAAGTTCGTTTTCGTAAGCATAGATGCGGCTATTATAACCGGGGGTATTGAAGAAAGCTACTCTTAGGGTAACTTGCAATTTACGCCAACGCTTTTCTATATCTTGATATGCGATTACGCCTTTTTCGTTCGACTGATTGGTATGTGTATATAATGATGCCTCTACCCGTGAATGTAATTCTATTTGTCCCAGTGTAGTCATCGACAGATTGAATCTGAAATTTTCTTTGCCCTGCTGTTCTAGCTCAGAGAATGCAGACCCCGTGTTTGCATTGAGCTGCCCCATTTTATACTTATAGCGTATATACATACTTATCTTTTTCGAAACCTGATAATCCAACTGACTTAAATGATCCATGCCATAACTATTGGGCACGTCGGCAGTGTAAGTAATCCAGGGATAACGATAAAAATCTATATAACTATTCAGCGTAAAACCTCGACCCAGTTTATATATCCATCCAGTATACAATCCTTGTTCGTTTTCGTTATTGGTATTTTCGCCAATGGCATTCGATAAAAGGGGTTGGTAGTCCTTGGCATAATGTCGCATCATAATAGCGGCATCCAGTTTATTGGTAAGGCTAATCAGGAAAACATGATAACCGCTCAACGCTCCGTTTTGGTTCATGCTTAACTCGCCAAAAAAAGTATAGTTGCGGCGGGTATATCTATAATCGGTGCCGAATTTTAAATTATTTGTTCCCTGAAATTTATATAAATTATAGGGTTTTTTTTGCGGCACAAAAGCTTGCCCATAATTGATATAACATATATTTAATCCTATTTGAAAATTATTGGTTTTATAGGTGAGGTTTCCTCCCGCAGCATTGCGTAACAATATATCTTTTCCTGCAAGTTCACTAGCTGTTCTATGGAACCCAGTACTTACCAAGCCCGCAATACTTCCTTCATCGCTGGCAAATGTATCTTGGTTTGCCGAGCCGTCCAAGTGCTGACGGGCTGCAAATGCTGTTACCCACCAATTGCCGTATTTAAGTGTGATGGCCGTGCCACGCATAAACTCATTTTCGTTCACTGAGCGATAGGGCCTAATACCGCTATAGTTTCTTTTGAGGTTAAGCACCATCGCCGATTTGCCGAATGCCAACCCGCTGCCTATGGTAAGACCTTGACCGAGGGTAATATTAAAATCGCCAATCACCCATTTTTGCAAATGCTTGAACCCACCTATCATAATATGTCCGGAATTGAAATCGAAACCTTGCTTATTAATGCCACGGCCAAATTGTTCGCCTGCATCTTTTTCCCCAAGATATGATATACTAATTTTATCGGAATATGAATAACGATAGCGAAATACGGAGTGTAGCGGAGAACCCGGGTAATAGCTTCTGCCAATGGTATCGCCTACTACACGGCGTCGCTGTCCTTCATTCTGCTCGGGTTGCATTTGGTTGAGCCAATTTAGTTGGTGCGAGCCGCTGCTGAGTATACTTTTCCAATTGCCACCTTGGGGCAGCCAATCTTTTTGCACCATTACAAAGGGTTGTATACTTTTAATGGTGGCCACAGCGAAACCAGGAATTACTTGCAGTTCCAATATAGAAATGAGATTGCCAAACTTAACACGGTGCTGCAGAAAATTATTTATTTGTACATCGCTAAGCAAGCCCAGTTGTTCTAGTTGCTGGCGTGTGCAGTGGTTCAGTTCTATCTTGTTTTGTGCAAACTGTCTGAGTTGTTCTGTCCATTCGTTCACATCGGCATTGGTGCTTTGGTTTTCGGTGAGGCGTTCAATTAATTGCTGCTGCTGCTGCAGGTCGTCGTCTTCGGTTTGTGCAAGGGCAGGACTAGCAAATAAGATGAGCACAAAAAACCAAATGAAGCGTGGCATGGGGGCAAAGTTAGGGAGAAATGGGGATTGGGAAACGGGGATTTTGTTCGCCGCAGCGAATGGAATTTGCTATCACTCAGAAAGGCTAAACTTATTTATAATATTCAATCTCTCTTTCCACAATGTTTATTCCTAAACTCCACAATGTTTAAAGCTCTTAGAAAAGGTGTCAAGTGTCCGATTATTTTTTTTATATTTTCAAAGTTG